>NZ_JBEPWZ010000218.1:0-5234 GCF_041642155.1 Fodinibius sp. | reverse complement strand
GACCAAAAAATAATCCCTAAACATATCATTAAGTAATGAAGGAATAGCGTATCGCTAACCTGGAATTAGCGTTCTTTACGATAATCCTTTCTTAAAGGGTAAGGAAATTCGTTTTTTCTGATAGTAAGACCTTTCCGAAGGGAATTTCTTACCAATTTTTTAAAAAGGATTATTTCTCCCTGCCTGAAAAAGACGTTCCCGGAGTTTCAACTAATTTAATCTGCCCCTGATCGCCAGTTATATGTGAAAATATTCCCTATTTATATGTAAAATTAAGGATAGAAACCGGAAAATCCAGTCTGATTCAATAAAATTTCCAAAATTATTGCTTTTTTCCCGGGTAAATATTCACACAAGAAATTTTTTGTTAAAATTCCTTCTATCTCAACTAATCACCACGAGTCTGCCTGGTTTACACGAGTCTGCCTGACTTAAAGGTACGGTGCCTGTAATCGAGGGGGGAGCGCTAAGCCTTTTTCTATGGGTGAAAAAGATGAGCTGTTTTATGGAACCGATTGCCGGATAACGTAACGAGGTCTTTGACCGGGGGGCGGGATAAACTGATATTATCCGCTGTGTTCTGCTTTTGGCCCCGGGCAGGGCCTTGTACGAAGGGATGGGATGCGGAGAGGGAGGGATTCGAACCCTCGATACCCCGTTGGGGGGTATACTCCCTTAGCAGGGGAGCGCTTTCGACCGCTCAGCCACCTCTCCAGGCGAATGCAAATATACGCCGGTTTCTTTTTTTAATCAACGTATTTATGCTAAAAATGTTAGCGGACGAAGATAAGCCAATATGTGCTGCACAGGCTTGCCTGACCGCCGTACTATTTGCCGTCAAGAATATAAATCTGGGCTAAATTTCGGCCTTCCTGTGCATAATCAAGGCCATAGCCCAGTACAAAGAGCGGTGGAATCCGGAAGCCGACATAATCCATCTGCACATCATGGTGGGTTGCTTCCGTCTTGTGCAGCAGCGTAATCGTTTCAATGGAGGCGGGCCTTTTCTTCTGCAGCTTCTTCACAATATATTTCATGGAAAGTCCCGTATCTACAATATCCTCGACCAGAATAACATGTCGATCCTCAATATTGGCATCAATATCCTTGAGATCGGTCACTTCGCCGGAAGATACTTTCTCGTCTCCATAGCTGCTGAGCTTCAGAAAATCGACCTCGCAGGGAATCTCTACCTGCCTCATCAAATCAGAGAGAAAAATATACGCGCCGTTGAGCACCCCTATAAAGATGGGATTCCTGCCTTTATATTGCCTGGAGAGTTCTTCGCCCAGTTCCGAAACGCGTTCCTGCAGTTCCTCCTGTGTTATATAGACGTGAAAGGTCTCGCCGTTGCACTCCACGGTTTCAGGTTTATAGAAAGCCATCTGTATCAATATCTATGCTATTTGCTATACCTTATTTTTAAGCATCGCTGGGTATCGGCATCGTATTTTACCTGTTCTGAAATGGTGCCGATGGAGACGCTATTTTTTATTGGCGGAAAGATAACAGCACAGATGGTTTCTTCAAAAGATACTATAACCAGGGCTTCCTTTTTTCGGGCGGCGGGTATCTTTCTGTTAGTCAGGTGATCGGATACCAACTGGCGACCTTCCATCCCCAGGGGCTGGATGCGGTCTCCCTCCCGCCAGGACCGGACGGTTACCGGCCAGGAAATTTTACCCGTATCCATACAGAGGGTTTCGTTATCACGGTAGAACTCGCAGGAAACAATATCAAATATAAGGCCGGCTTTGCTGCAGCTGGTTTGCTCCAGGTTCTCTTTATGTAATACCGCCCCGGTAAAGGAATCCGGCTGTCCCCTTTCAATGATGCAATAATAATTCCGGTCACGCATCAAGGAAAATTGACCGGTCAGCTGTATTTCTTTGCCGGTTTGCAGCTGATCAATCGTTTCAACCCTGCTGAGGCTGTGGCGGGAGATTTGAATATCCGGGTTACGCTGCTTTAACAGAAGCAGGAGCACTGCTTTCTGCACCCCGGAATCGAGCGTATGAAAAGATTCGCGATCAATGCCCCGCTCGCCCGTAATTTCTTTTGCAATCCAGCGTATCGCCTGTTCATAATGTCGGGCTTGCTTGCTAATACGCAGTATATTCTGCTTCAACCCTGGGAAAAAATCAGAGAGCTCCGCCAGCCATTCATTCCGCAGGAAGTTACGCGCAAACTCGGATTCAAGATTCGAGGTATCGGTCCGGTAAGGAATGGCATTCTCATCGGCAAAGGCCGCAATGTCCTCCCGTGAGACATTCAGAAGGGGGCGGAATAACCGTCCGTCCCAAACCTGCATGGCCGACCAGCTGGCCAGTCCCGCCCCGCGAAACATTTTCTGTAAAATCGTCTCTATTTGATCATCCCGGTTATGAGCAACGGCGATACCCGCGGCCTTTCGTTCCCGAACCGCTGTTTCAAACAGCTGATACCGGCAATCGCGGGCCCACCGCTGAAAATTTTGTCCCTCGGCCTCCCCCGGGTCAACCTGAATAATGGAATACTCAAAACCCCACTCCCGGGCCATGCGGGCAACCAGGCGCGCGTCTTTTCGGGAAGCGGCCCCCCGTTTCCGGTAGTTCACATGTACGACATGGGCCGAAATGCCGAGCCGGTAAAAAGCGTAGAGCATACTCATGGAGTCGATCCCCCCGCTCACTCCGGCCACAAAGCGGGGTTCATCCCGGGTTCCAAAGAAATCGGCAATTTGGTTTTGAATATTCTTTTCAATCCGTGATAACTCGGATTTGCTCATAAGAAAAAGATTCTAATCCGCCTTCTTTATTTAGCACCACCAGTCGACCGGACTCATTAACGCCCAACAACTTATAGGGATTTGCTTTCTCTTCACCATTAACGCTCAGGCCAATCCACTTGCCATAGCCCTCAATTTTCCTGTTGACTCTCCTGAGCAAACCGGAGGTCTTGCGCAGCCACAAGTCATATTTGTATTCAATCCGTGGTAGCAAGCAGCTTAAAAAATATTCGCGTGATGTTTTTTTCCCCGTTTCCAGTCGTATGGAGGTCGCTTTACCGGCCAGATCCGCACGATAGGTTTCCTGATTGACATTCAAGCCTATACCGATTACAAGGCGATCCAGCTTGTTACCCAGAAAGACCGCCTCAGTCAGCAGCCCGGCTACTTTCTTGTTATTAAGCAGCACATCATTGGGCCATTTAATAAAGGCGCAAGCTTCCCGCTCAATCTCCCGCAGCTGTTCAACCAGGGCCAGCGCACAGGCCATCGTTAATACGTGAAATCCTTCGGCTAACCCCGGTTTAAACGCCATTGAGAAGGTCAGATTTTGTCCCGGCTCAGATTCCCACACCCTGTCATATTGTCCGCGACCGCTACGCTGATTATCGGTAAGAACCACCGTACCGTGATCAACATTCTCGGCATCAAGCTTTTTCACATAGCTATTCGTTGACGGTAATGCCGCATGATAGTGAAAATCCCGGCCCAGCCACTGGGTGGAAAGATTCTTATTAAAAAGCGATACGTCAAAAGAATCACTCAACACTTCATCTCATTCATTATCATTTTCATCCTAAGCTTCCGCCAGTTTACTTTTCAAAAGGTCAATCTTGGCCACGGGCGTGGGGTCGGTACTATTCAGTATGGCCAGGTAAAAGCTGGTCCAATCGGCGAGCTGGACCAGGGAAAACATACGGGCAAGCCTGCTCTTCCCGCGCGTTTCAAACAAGTGCAGCCACGCCGTCTGGTCTTCAATCAGTTCCTCCACAATCTTCATCCGTTGTTTCACCCGTTCATTATCCTCCCTGTCGACCAGCATAATGACTGAAAGTCGCCCCGTCAAATGGACAATCCGCTCCCAGCCCACGATCTCGTTGTGCGTCATTTCAGGCAGCGTGTTGCCATAGGCTAATGTTTTGGCATTTTCCTCAAATTGTTCCCGCCAGCGAAGATTTACCGGTTCCATCATCGTGGCATCCGAATAGACAATCGGCAGTGTATCATCCAGCTTTTCTGCCAGGCTCAGCGCTTCGTTATCTTCAGGGTTTGCCATAAGACCGTTCTGTTCGGCCAGCAGCTTATTTGTTTCCTCCAGCGCCTCCTCATCCTCGTCCATAATATCAAGGTGTTGACCAATACGGAAAAGAGGCACAAAAATGTATCCCAGGGCGGATCGGGGGGGCAATCCACCCGGAATTTTAATATAGTCAAACCCCTCTTTAGCAGCTTTTAACATCAGGGCGCCCCCTGAGGTGACGGCCATTGCCTGTGCACCTCTTGCCCGGGCCTTATCCAGTGCGGTAAGCGTCTCCTCGGTATTCCCGGAGTAGCTGCACCCGATAATCAGGGTATGCTCATCCACCCAGCCCGGAATTTCATAATGGCGCAGCATCTGTATGGGGTAGGGAGAGCTTTCATAACAGTAAGCGCGGATCAAGTCGGCCCCTATTGCAGAACCGCCCATCCCAACCAAACAGATCGTGCGGACACGATCCGTATCAATTGTGAATTCAATCTCTTCGGTCATTGCTCTGGCTTCTTCCCACTGGTTCGGGAATCCCTCCAGGTAGCTCCACATGTTTTGCGTATCAATCGATTGTATTAGTGATAGATCCATCGTTCTCAACAGCTATTCGTTTGCTAAAAATTTCGAAAAGGCATCTTCAACATCGGATACCGTAATACTTTCGGAAACCTGGGAGGCCAGTTTTTTCATCTCGTCAAGGGAATGGCTGCATAACGCTTTTTTAACCATGGGTAACGCCCCGGGCGTCATGCTGAGCTCATTGATTCCCAATCCCAACAGGCAACAGGCTGCGGCGGGATCGGAAGCCAACTCCCCGCAGACACTTACCGGCCTGGACGTCGCCCGCCCGGCTTCGGCCACATGTTGAATCATTTTCCATACCGCGGGATGGCGCTGACTGTACAAGCCGGATATGCGCTCATTTCCTCGATCTACCGCCAACAGGTACTGGGTAAGATCGTTGGTACCGATACTTAAAAAGTCGACCTGCTCTGCATAATATTCGGCCTGCATGGCTACAGAGGGTACTTCCACCATAATACCCAGTTGAATATCAATGTCGGCAGCATTGATTTTCGCTGCCAACTCTACCTCTGTCTCTTTTATGAGCTCCTTAATCGCTGCAATCTCCTGCAGGGAAGAAACCATCGGCACTAAAAGACGTACGCGTCCAGGGTATTGAACCGCCGTTTCCAAAATGGCTCGCAACTGCTCCTG
>NZ_JBEPWZ010000217.1:0-5272 GCF_041642155.1 Fodinibius sp. | reverse complement strand
AACACTATCTGAATGTTATTATTATTTGCTTTTTAACACGGAGCCTTTACAACATCGGGACGTCTTGATTCCCTTCTACGCCTTCCTAATCATGTTTTATCCTTAATGCTTCTATTTACATTATCCTCTTTATTTACAGTATTCCCTTTGGTCTTTTCCCGGATCAGCAGGCCACCCAAAACAATCGCTACAATGGCCGTTATAACCAAAAGATACGTCATGGTATGTGATTCCGGCTCGGCATGCTCCCCCCAGGTATCGGTCTTTTCAGAAATGGTTGCCAGCTGGGTGTTGGTCATGATGCCGCTCTCGGTAAAGTAGCTGCTCCATTGACGCTCGACCCGGTTCCAGAAATCCCGGAAGGACTGGAACCGCTCATAATTTTCTTCGCTGGTACCTTCTCTGCTCTCCGTAATAACGGTATCCAGATAAGCGTTCAGGGAGCTGTTAAACTCTTCCGCATTTTCAAAGTCCCTGATTTCAATCCCTTTTTCCCGCAGAGAATCATGCAGCGTTGTAAACATTCTTTCCTGCAGTAGTTTATCCCACTTCTGTATGTTACCCTCCACTTGTTGGGCAAGTTCTCCGGCATCGCTTCCCCCGTAGACTGCAGCTATCTTATTGCCGAGACGATTCCACATCTGCTCAAAACGCTGCTGGACCGTCTGCATACGCATATAATCCTCAAGATGTAAATTATCACTGTTCTCCTCGAGAATATTCAGGTTTTCCGCTGAGATATCGCGAATCATTTGGAGGGCATTCCCGTCGGAATTCAGACGGGCCTGGGAGTTCATATCTTGGAGCTCCCTGAAAGCCTGCATATCTATCTGCTGGTAGGCTACCACGGTAGAGTCGATAAAATCCAATACCAGCTGGTCGCGTTCTTCGAGGTTCCTCCGGTAGTTGCGTACCATTCCTGAAAGCTGTTTTTCACTTTCAACAGACTCCTGCATTGCTTGCTTGAGGGAATCCGCTTCCTGTGTCAGCTCAAATACGTGTTCCTGGTATGCCAGCAAACGAAGCTGCAGCGTGGTAAGCTGGTCATCCTGCTCCTCCATCTTTTGAAGACGACCGGCCGCCAGGGTAGCCGCCTCATTGAGATCATTCATTATTTCTTCATACGTCTCCGGATAAAACGCCTTATTCAGCAGGTCTTCATGCGGCCCGTACTGTTCATTCAATTCCTGAATATTTTCTTGGATTGCCTGAGCACTGTCGGCAACAGTAACCGTATCGATCTTATTACTTAACTGTTGATACTCGGTTTTAAAATTGTTCTGAATTTCATAGTCCGACAGTTCCTCTTGCTGGGCCAATCCCCGGGTTGTACAGAGCAGAAGTAATGCACTAAAGATGGTAATTGATAATTTCATGGCTATTGGTCTTCTGTATTTGTTGTTAATCCCTCTTCTTCCAAACCTTCAGGAGTCAATCGATAGCTTTCACCGGTCGAACGATTCACAAGCTGTATAAAACCGTCGCGCTGGTTAAAGGCAGGCTTATCGAAGCCTGTCTCGCCTATTTTGAATTTTTCACGAAATACCAATTCGTTTTTTTCCGGCGCCATCAGGTACACATGCTGATAGGTGGGCGCCGTGATATAAAACCAGCCGCTTGCTCCCCTGATATAACGTACTTCTGATGTTGTAACGGAAGTCGTATCCTGCGTCTCCATATATTGCAGGGGCAGCATGTTGAACTCAAGTCCGTAGCGCTCATCCTTAACGATTCCGTCTTCATCGGGTGTTAAAACTGATTCTATGGGCTGTGAATAATTGACGTCACTGATAACCATGGACTGCTTACAGCCGCTTACTAAAAGCATTGCCATTACCGCTATGCCTGTCAAAGCTCTTCCGTATCGTTTCATATATATGTTCCCTCTTTTCATTTGTTATTAACCCACACCTAAGATAATACAGTTACTTATAGGGCGGTACCATAAAATTGTTCCAGCGTTGGTCACAGGGAAAGCAATATTTCCACAGGTAACTCGGGGGACAGCAAATCGGTCCCCCGCAGCTCCTTCAGCGCTATAATAAAGGAGTAGCCTACCACCGTCCCTCCCAGTTCTTCCACCAGTTCCGTGGCGGCGGCAGCGGAACCGCCGGTGGCAATAAGGTCGTCGTGAACCAATACCCGGGCACCTTCCGAAAAGGCGTCCTGGTGAATTTCAATAGTGTCTTCCCCGTATTCCAGCGCATAGGTAGCCGACAGGGTTTCTGCGGGTAGTTTGCCCGGCTTTCGGATGGGGATAAATCCGGCATGAAGATCCTGTGCCAGGTTCGTGCCGAAAAGAAAGCCCCGGGATTCAAGTCCCACTACATAATCGATATTCTTGTTGCGAAAGGGACGTGCCAGCACGCGGGATGTCAATTCAAGGGTATCCGGGTTTTGCAGCAATGGGGTGATATCTTTAAATTGGATACCGGGCTGGGGGAAATCTGAAATATTCCGGATATTCTCTTTCAGAAGTGCAATGATTTGTTGTTTAACTTGATCCATTCCCATTATCTTGTCGATTAACTTATTGGTCTGATAATACCTATTTAAAACCCAAGGAAGCAAATAATTAATACCTATGGATACCGATATTTCAGGCGCGCAAAAGCACCTGCGTTTTATGCAACAGGCCTTCCTGCTGGCCGAACAGGCTTACGAAGAAAAGGAAGTGCCGGTAGGGGCTATCGTGGTCCGCGACGACGACATTATTGGCAAGGGATATAATCAGCCCGAGCGTTTAAACGACCCGACCGCTCATGCAGAAATGCTGGCTATTTCTGCCGCCTGCGCCACGATCGGACAAAAATATTTAACAGGCTGCACCCTCTATGTCACGCTGGAGCCGTGCCCCATGTGCGCGGGCGCGCTTGTCTGGTCCAAAATCGATACGATCGTTATCGGTGCGCTGGATGCCCGGGCCGGAGGCTGCGGCAGCGTCTTTAATATTGCCGGAAGTAATAAGCTTAACCATAAGCCCCGCGTTCTGCACGGCTTCATGGAACAGGATTGTGAATGGATCCTGAAGAAATTTTTCCGGGAGCGGCGGTCTTCAAATAACGGGTCTGCCTTTTAACCCGCATTTCTCACAAAATAATTTTGTGAAGACTCCAAGCCATTGATGTATAGTATATTTCATTTATGTCAGTGTCTTGTCACAAATGACACTCTGTCGTACGCTGCGAAATTTGGTGAGAAAAGCGGGTTAGAGACCTTTGCAAAATCATTGTTTTGGCCAATCTCTACATTTTCGCGATTTCAAAGTCCCTATGTAAAGTCCCTATGTATAGTCTATACACTGCGGTTTTAACAACACTCAGGCTTTGGTATTGAACAAAACCCTTGGTTTTTCAAAGTCCTCTGCTAAGCATCACTACTCGCCCAATTCCCTCAGCCAGATATTTCGAAAACTTACGGGATTACTGTGATCCTGCAGTATAATGGGCAGTTTGTCTTCGTGGGCCTCATAGGAAGGATGCCCGATATATTCGGTCGGCCCCTCTAACTCCACGTCATCCTGTACCAAAACCCCGTTCCAGAAAACGGTTATGCGCGCCGGCGACTCCAGGCTTCCATCCTCCTTAAATTCCGGAGCCCTATATACGATATCGTAACTCTGCCATTGTCCCGGTTCGCGAGCAGCATTAGCCAGGGGGATATGCTGCTTATAAATACTGCCTGCCATCCCGTTCGAATAGGTCTCATTATTATAACTGTCCAGCACCTGCAGCTCATAGAGCCCTTGCAGGAAGACCCCGCTGTTGCCCCGTCCCTGTCCCTCTCCTTCTATCTCTTCGGGCGCACGCCATTCAATATGCAGCTGAACCGATCCAAACCCCCGCCTGGTTTGAATACTGCCGGCCCCGGGAGCCACCGTAACGTGATCGCCGGATATATCCCATTCGGCGGGTGAACCATCGCCCTCGGCTGATTCCCATTCATCCAGATCGGAACCATCAAAAAGAACAACTGCATCCGAAGGAGGCGCTTTATCGTTAAGTCCATTGGGATTCACTTTTTCGGGGACCGGCTCCCAAACCTCGGTTTCTTCCGGCTTCATATCCTGTTCCCCCTCCTGGGCACATGATACGTTAACAAACACGATACAGCATAGAAGGAATGAGAGCAGTGATACATACGAAGGAACAATTTTTTTCATGAATTCCGGTTGTAGTTAAGAAGGAATAATTAAGTTGGCCGTGTATATTACCAGCTAAATATTGAAAAAATGGCAATGCCGTTCAAGAATTTTAGCAAAATAGACCCTGACACTGTTTACTTTACCAGGAATACTTCTTCTGCAAAAGCATTCTGTTGTTGCTGTCAATTACACCATTTCCCGGATATATAGATATATATGAACACAATCAGATACGACCTGTTACTTCTGCTAACCTCTTTTCTTTCCCTCTCGTTAAACCCGTCCTATGCGACAGCACAGGATACGACACGCTATGAGTTCACGGAGAGAAAGATGGGCACGACCTTTAGGATTACGTTTTATGCAGCGGATGACTCCATCGCACGGGCAGCTTCCGCACAGGCCTTCCGGCATGTGGACCAACTAAACGGCATCTTAAGCGATTATGAACCCGAAAGCAATGTAAACAAGCTCTCCGCACGCTCGGGAAGCTGCCGGTTTTTCCCGGTTCATCCGGCCCTCTTCCGGGTTGTCAGCAAGGCACAGGAAGTATCCAGGGAAACCGATGGCGCTTTTGATGTAACGGCAGGTCCCTTTGTAAATCTGTGGAGAGAGATACGGCGATCGGATTTCCCCGAATTGCCAACAGCGCAGCAGCTCTGCACCTTGCGCAAAAGCGTGGGTTACCAGCATGTGAAGCTCGACTCCTCTGCAACCGCTGTAGCCCTGACCCGGCCCGGGATGCAGCTGGACTTCGGAGGTATTGCCAAGGGATACGCCGCTGATGAGATTCTGCGTATACTTCGGACCTTTGACATACGATCGGTGCTGGTGGATGCCGGCGGCGATATCAGATTGGGCAACCCCCCGCCGGGCAGGAAAGGCTGGACTATCCGGATTCCGGCTCACAACGAAAAGGGCCAGCGCCATTGGATCACCCTGCAGCTGGCCAATCGCGCAGTGGCGACCTCCGGGGATCTTTTTCAGCATATCGATATCGGCGGGAAGCGCTACTCTCATATTATCAATCCCCGAACGGGATTGGGCTTAACGAACCAGAGCATGGTTACGATTATCGCTCCCGATGGCATTACGGCGGATAGCTACGCCTCGGCCGTGAGTGTATTG
>NZ_JBEPWZ010000216.1:0-5277 GCF_041642155.1 Fodinibius sp. | reverse complement strand
CAACGCAACAGCGGGCAGCCTCCCTGCTGTACGGTTACCGCCTGTTGCAGCAATTTACGGAGAAGGGTGAAATACTCACCCTCCCCGAGCCATTGCGTCCCCCGCCCGGCTCGCCTATTGGCAGCGGAGAACAACCGTTGCTGCATTGCGGCATGCAATTTCAAGCGGATAGATATTAATTGACCGGATAATGAACTGCTATCGCTTTTTGCATTGCTTGTTATCCGGGCACCGCAAGAAACCAAAATACCATCGTCACAGCTGCTTCTTTTCCCATGATTTCACCCGATAAATTACTTAAGGCCTATGCCAACGGCATTTTCCCGATGGCCGACTCGCACCATGACCCGGAGGCAAAATGGTATACCTCCAGTCACCGTGGCATTATTCCCCTTGACAACTTTCATGTTTCATCGAATGTAAAGCGGATTATCCGGAATCAGCATTATCATATCAAGTTTGACAAAGCCTTCAGAGACGTGATGGAGGCCTGTGCCGATCGGGATACCACCTGGATCTCCGAAGAGCTGATCGACTCCTATTGCAACCTCCATGACATAGGCCACGCCCATTCGGTGAGCGTCTACGACCGGGAATGGAAGCTTGTAGGGGGACAGTATGGCGTTTCGCTGGGAGCGGCATTTTTCGGGGAGTCGATGTTCGGGCGGGCCAGGGAAGCCTCCAAAGTAGCGCTCTACTGGACGCACCAGGCCCTTCGACAAGGCGGTTTTGAACTATGGGATACCCAGTTTTGGAGTGAACACCTCGCCCGCTTCGGCTGCATCGAGATTTCGGCCTACAAATATGAGAAACGGCTGCAGGCGGCCCTCAAAAAATCGGCTGAGTTCAACCCGGTGGATACAAAGAACCGCAGCTAATCCGGAATTCTCATACCCCGCTACTCCGACGGAATTATCCTCTCGGCGCTTACATCTTTCTTAAAATTTTAATACCAATTTATGAGTAAATTACGTTACTTATAGTTAGACTTGATTTCTCACTCCCGGATCCCGGGTAATCGGAAAGGCGCAGCACGGTACCCGGGCTTTTTTCGGCAATGCTTTCGAGTGGCAAGGCTGAGAAATGCGGGTCATAAACTGATAAATATAACCCTTATCGACCGGGCGCTATAACTATGTTTGCTAATTTTAACGATAATATTTGGGATGAACACCAGTGGGAAGCCCATCTTAACGAGATAGCCAAGCAGAATACCCAGCTTCGAAAATTCATTGCCCCGGACGCCTCAGACAGCAATCCGCGGTGGCTTACCCTGCTCCGGGAAAACAGTGATGAGTGGGAAGCGGTGGATGCATTTATCGAAGAAGAACTGCAGCTTGATGACCCGTATTTCGAAGACGATGAATCGGACGAAAGCGATGTGGATGATTTTCTTTGGGATGAATGGGAGGATGAGGAACCTCCGATGGACGAGGAAGACGACTTCGACGCCGGGGAAGAATGGAAAGAACTGAGTGATGAATTTGCCTTATCCGGTAACGGTTCTATTGAGATGCTCGACATCTATAACGATTCCCGGGAACTGGCGGTGATTATCCTGCAATGGATCGAATATAGCAATCCCAAATTTTTGAATAAAGATTGTACTGATTTTGTGGGCAAGGTACTTCAAATCGGAGCTAAAATCGCCGGCGGGTACGGCTTCGGATTTGAACGCGAATTTCTGGGGGGCAACATTGCGTACAATAAAAAAGCCCTTTATTGCGCCAATGACGGGCTCACTATCCTGCAGCGCGACCTGAAAGACACGTCGCTGATTACCAGGAAGCAATACCTGCATTTTCATGAGCGCCTTTTTGAGCTTCGAAATGATATTGGCATCTACGTCCAGGAGCTTCGAGAACAGTTTTATACGAGTTTATAGAACGGAAGAAGTTATGCTGCGGTTTTAAATGCGCTCTGGCTGATCAAAATTCCCGGTTTTTGCTAAGATCTCTTGGAGGAATTCCTGGCATACCTTATTCCCAAATAGCCACCTCGCGATGATTCTCAGAATCGGACATCCCTCGAAACATGCCCGTCGTGTTCATATCCATCAGCATATTCCCGTATTGATCGACGGCAATCATCCCGGCCTCGCCGGGTTCAAGCAGCTCCCTGAGCAGGTAATCCCCGGCTTCCTCCAGACTGGCGGGCTTGTGCTTCATGTAGGCGCTTACCGTATGTCCCGACACCGCCTCCATGATACGCTCGCCCCAGCCCGTCATCGACACTGCTACCACATCACTGGCATAGGTACCGGCACCGATAACCGGCACATCGCCTACGCGACCATACTTTTTATTCGTCATGCCGCCCGTCGAAGTTCCCGCGGCCAGCTGTCCCTCCTTGTCCAGTGCCACGCATCCCACGGTTCCGTATTTATGATAGTCCCCTCCGGAAGGCGCCGGGGTGGGGGACCTCTTCTCATCCCTCAAGACCGACGACTGGGACTCTTCATCCTTGATAGCTCTTCTCCACGCTCTGTAGCGCCGCTCGGTATAAAAATAATCCTGGTTTACCCGTTCCACATCCATTTCATCGGCATATTGTTCGGCCCCCTCTCCGGCAAACATCACATGCTCTGAATGCTCCATAACCATTCGGGCCAGTGAAATAGGATTTTTTACCGTTCTGATACCGGTAACGGCTCCTGCTGCCCGCCTGTCTCCCGCCATAATGGCCGCGTCCAGTTCGTGTCCGCCATCGTGGGTAAAGACGGCGCCCTTGCCCGCATTAAACCTCGGATTGTCTTCCAGGTAGGTGATGACCCGCTCAACCGCATCCAGCGAGGAGCCTCCTCCTTTGAGAATCTCCTCCCCGATCGCCAGGGCTTCACCGAGGTCTGCGCGGTACGCCTCCCGGACCGAGTCGGCCATCTCCTGTGAAATGACGCCCGCTCCCCCGTGAATGACGAGCGCCCAATCCTTTTGGGAAGGCTCCTCAGGAGAATAGGCCGACTCCTGTTGGTTTTTCGATTCCGCACACCCTGCGAGCAGGATAATCGCCCACACCTTTATCCATTTTTTATTCAACATCATATGATTAGCTTAACATTCGAAATACGTACTTGGAAATTAAAATTATGTGTTCAACCCCAAAAATAAAGCCATTTAATCACCTATTTCAGCCCCCCTTCCTAAAAAAGAAAAGCTGCATGCTATTTTCCTACCCCTGTGAAGGGGAGATCAAGCGGGGTTGAAGAATACTGGCTGCCTATATCAATACCTGAATCCTTCTGACTATAATAAGTACCCGTGCAGTTATTTCAAAGCCGCTGTCCCGCCGCGGCTTCAAATTATTTTGTAAGGATCGGCTTCAAGGCCGGTCTTACTTATGTGAATATTCATCGGACATATCATTTCCCTTTCGCCTCCTATCCCGCCGTAAGGCTGGTGCTGCTTCTTGCGGCGGGTATTATAATGGATTTCCATATCGATGGCGAACCCTTTCGGTGGTTTTGCCTCTTCGGGTTCTCGTCATTGTTCTATGTGCTGTGCGAAAGTATGCACCGTCGGACACTGAAAACCCGGCTCTACCGTGGGACTATCGGCTTCTACCTGTGCGCGGTCGTATGCTTTGGCGGAGCCTGGCATGCCGCGTTTAATATGCAGGATATGCCGCCCGACGCCGAGATAATTCACAGCTATACCTGGCAGGAACTCCTATTCATGGGCGAAGTCTATCGCATACAGCGCACCCGAACGGGCAACTATCAAATTGATGTGGCCGTGGATACCACCGTTTTTCCGGATAAGCGGCCGTGGAGCAGGTCATATAACCTGAGAACGACCCTGAATCCCGACGAGATTCCCATCCCGGCGGACCTGAGGCTGGGCGACCGGCTGCACGTTACGGCCGTGGTCTACCCGCTGGAAGAACCCGGCAATCCCCATGAGTTCGATTACAAAAGGTACCTGGCGTCAAAGGAGATCTACGTGCAAGCGGGTGTCAAGTCCATTGATGCTATACGGACCCCCGACCACCTTTTTAGCTGGAACAGCATCCGAAGAGACGTGCTGGATGCCGTCGAACGTACGTTTAGTCCCCCGTCGGCCTCCCTGGCCAAAGCGCTGCTTATCGGCTATAAAAACGAGCTCAGGCAGAAAACAAAGGTGGCCTTCTCGCGGGCCGGCCTCTCCCATATTATGGCCGTATCGGGCCTGCACGTGGGATTTATTTTGGCCCCGTTCTGGCTCGTCATACCACTGTTCTGGACCTTTCGGTACGGCAAGAAGATCGGGCTGCTGATGATAGCGGCGCTCCTGTTTTTCTATGCGGGCCTGACCGGATTTTCGGCTTCTGTTACCCGCGCCTCGATGACCGGCGGGTTGCTGGTATACGGCCGCCTTTTTCATAAAGTACGCAATTCCAAAAACCTCACGGCGGTAGCCGCCCTTGTCATCCTGCTGATGAACCCCAGCGATCTCTTTACCATCGGATTTCAGCTTTCCTTCGGAGCGGTATATATCATCCTGCTGGTAACGCCCGTCGTCTCCCAAACCCTGCCCGAATGGGTACGATTCCGCTGGTATGGAACGCCGGTGATGGTCGTGGTCATTTCCCTGATTGTTCAAGTCGGACTCTTCCCCCTGCTGGGTTACTATTTCGGGGAATTTTCTATCATTGGTCCCCTTGCCAACGCCGTTGTGATACCCGTTTTAGGTGTAATGGTGCCGCTGGCCCTGGCGCTGTTGCCGGTTGCCCTCCAGTGGCCTGCTATTGCCCGGGTGCTCAATACACCCGTTGATTATTTCTTAATCAATCTCAATCGTTTTGTAACGACCATGGCCGGCTGGGAGTGGAGCTGGATGCAGATCCACATCGAAAGTGTATTACTATTTACGAGCTGGACGGCCGTTCTGTTCTTCATTGCTTCTGTGCAGATTCCCGGCCTGCGCTGGAAATGGTTCTCGATAGTACTGTTTCTCCTGTGCGTAAACCGGGGACAAAAGCTGGTCTCGCAACTTCAGCCGGCCGACTTACAGGTTACGGTCTTTGATGTGGGACAGGGCGACGCCACCCTTGTACAGACCCCCGCCGGCAAACACTATCTCATTGATACCGGCCTGTGGCAGCCCGGCTATAACAGCGCTAAATATATCATTATCCCCTATTTGAGGGCGGAGGGAATCGACAGGCTCGAGGGGGTGTTCCTTTCACACCCGCATGCCGATCACATCGGGGGCGTGACAGAGCTGATAAATACCTTCCCCATTGATACGATTTACCATTCGGGTTCCTCATACGAATCCGACCTGTTCTACAGCTACCGGG
>NZ_JBEPWZ010000215.1:0-5281 GCF_041642155.1 Fodinibius sp. | reverse complement strand
AGGCATTTCGTCATTTGGAGTGGATTCGGACAACGAGTTGTATATCTGCGCCTTTGATGGCAATATTTACCGTCTGGCAGAAGAATAAATAGGCAGGGAATGTAACGCTTTTGTTTTAGGTTATGATACCTCAACTGAACCTCCAAAGTAAAGAGACGCGTTATGGAATCTGTAAATCCCGCTACGGGTGAAGTCGTAGCCACCTACAAAGAGATGAACAGCCAGGAGCTTGATACGATCGTTCAAGAGGCGGATGAGGCGCAATCCCATTGGGGCAGGCGCAGCTTTGAGGAGCGTGCCGCGCTGCTTCGAAAAGTGGCGGACCTGTTGGAAACAAACAAAGAAACGTATGCCGGGCTTATGGCGCGTGAAATGGGGAAACCACTTCCGCAGGGCAAGTCAGAAAGTGAGAAATGCGCCTGGGTCTGCCGCTATTACGCCGATCACGCCGAACAGTTTCTCGAAGATGAAATGATCGAGTCGGATGCCGGCAAAAGCTATATTACCTATAACCCGCTGGGCACGGTGCTGGCGATTATGCCCTGGAACTTCCCGTTCTGGCAGCTTTTCCGGTTTGCCGCTCCGGCCCTGATGGCGGGCAATGCTGCTGTCTTAAAGCACGCCTCCAACGTCACCGGTTGCGCCATCGCCATTGAAGAGCTCATGCATGAAGCGGGCATTCCGAAACCCCTGTTCCGAACGCTGGTTGCAGGCAGTGACCGGGTGGAGGGAGTCATCTCCAGTGAACATATCGCGGCCGTCACGCTAACCGGGAGCACCCGGGCCGGCAAAGCCGTGGCATCGACGGCGGGAAGCCTGGTAAAAAAAACCGTATTGGAGCTGGGCGGCAGTGATCCCTACCTTATACTGGCTGACGCCGATATCGAACAAGCGGCCGAGACCTGCGTTACTTCCCGGCTAATCAACGGGGGACAAAGTTGTATTGCCGCGAAGCGGTTTATTGTCGTGAAGGATAACTACGATCTTTTTATAGAGAATATGGTCGACCGGATGAAGGAAAAACGCCTGGGTGATCCTTTTGAGGAAAACGTTGATATCGGGCCCATGGCGCGCGAGGATTTGCGGGATGAACTCCACGAGCAGGTTCAGCAAAGTGTCGATGCCGGCGCTGAGTGTATTTTGGGAGGCAAAATCCCCGATCGCAAAGGGACCTATTATTCCTCGACAATATTGACGAACGTAACGAAAGGTATGCCGGCCTATGAAGAAGAGCTTTTTGGTCCGGTTGCTTCGGTCATCCGGGTAAAAGATGAGCAGGAAGCCATCCGGGTTGCCAACGATTCCGATTTTGGGCTCGGGGCCGCCGTCTTTTCCAGGGATGCAGACCACGCTGAACGGATTGCCGCCGAAGAATTGGAAGCCGGCTGTTGCTTCGTCAATGCATTTGTAAAATCCGATCCCCGACTGCCGTTCGGGGGGATAAAGCAGTCCGGTTACGGCCGGGAACTATCCCACCTCGGCATCAGGGAGTTTGTAAACATCAAGACGGTCTACCGGGCATAAAAGGTTACTAAAAACTCTTTTTAACAGGTACTTAATAGGAGTATGCCGGACGTAGCAAAGTCTACTGCGAGTCCATCGGATTTGCCCATATTCCGAGCTCTTTTTCGTTAAATAGACCCACTCTAAATAGACCCACTCTAAATAGACCCACTCTTCGCCTCAAAAGATCCCAAAATCTGACTCAACCCGCCTGGCTATCATCACGATCCTCCAACCCGCATTTCTCACAAAATAATTTTGTGAAGCCTCCAAGCCATTGATGTATAGTATATTTCATTTATGTTAGAGTCTTGTCACAAATGACACTCTGTCGTACGCTGCGAAATTTTCCCGTATGCTGCGTTGTCCCAAAAATGGTGTACTCAACGTACTCAGGTACGCTTCCGCCACCATTTTCGCGACGCCTTGCAGGCAACCAGATTTCTTGGTGAGAAACGCGGGCTGAGTTCGATACTTAATGGAAATTTTTTTGAGCTGTTTTATCGGGTGAGTACGTATTACCTAATAGAACAACCTTTTAAATAAATCCTAAAGTTGAGGAGATGTTATGAAAAAAATAAGCTATGCAGTATTAATGGCCATCCTGTTTGTTGGCTTCACAGGATGCGGAGACGACAGCAGCAGTACCGGACCGGATGTCGAGGAAAATCCTCCCCAGATACCGGATTTAACAGAAGTAGCCCAGCCCGATGTATCTTACTTTGAAGAGAATAACCCGCAGGGACAGAAGGAAAAGGAAAGTCAAATTTTGGATGACCATTATTCCAACTATACCAACGCACGTTTCAAAGCTATTTTCGGGACGTTTTTTACTTCTTTCGGGCAGCTTTATATGGGATTTTTAAATCCTGCATACGACGAATCCCCTGATTTTAATGACGGACAATGGGTGTGGACGTATGATCACTCGGTTGAAGGCGAAAGCATCTCTATGCAGTTTACGGCCGAGGACGTAGGCTCTTCCGTCAGTTGGGCCATGTTTGTCGCCTATGATGACGGCCAGGGCGGCGGCTATAATTATAAAGTGATGGAAGGGACGACCAGCGACGACGGCTCGCAGGGCAGCTGGACGTTCAATGCCTATGAAGAAGATGGTACCACGGAAAAGCCTGCTGCTAAAACCGAATGGGATGTGACCAGTGAGACGGAAAGGACGATCAATACTGATCTTTACAATGACGATGGTTCTGTGGATACCGCTTTTGACTATGAGCAAAATGGGGCAGAGCACACGATGGTATTTACGGATGCCGGAAATTCTGATACCGATACCGTATTCTGGGATACTGATACAAAAACCGGATATGTAATAGAAGATGGCGAAAAAATGTGCTGGGACGATGCCTTCCAGAATATAGCCTGTGAATAAGTATGATCATGTTTGATTTTAAGAGGCATTAACATTTTGACGAGAGAGGTTTGGCCCCGGGCGTGACGTTCGGGGCCATTTTTATTTTAAAGGCGTGTTGGGGATAAAAATCCCCTCCACTGCCTACTGCCCGTACCTCCTTGCTCCCTTTCATTTCTGGTGAATCGGAGAAAGGTCCACTCGTGGACCGGCTTTGAAACCGGTGAATGAACGCTGTTATCATTACAGTCTGAGCGGATTCATTCGACGAAAGGAGGGAGAATAACAGCCAAACATTAAATATGGAGCAACATTGATGGCCAGGGGATGACACGATGTTGTCACTGTTTTTGTTATCCTGTTAGCATGACGAAAAGAATAATAAAGATAATAGGCGTACAGCATGCCGAAGGATAGTCAAAAACCCCCCCTGCGTGGCCGGGGCGCTTCCGACAACCCGGCCAACCGGTTCGAGGATGCGTATCTCGATTATGATCTGGATGAGGAGACCGGCCAGAAACCCGCTCAGAAAACCAGGCTTATCCGCGACAATACCAAAGATATTCTATCCAAAAACGACAGTCCCGATATCCCGTTTACCTATGGACTGAACCCGTACCGAGGGTGCGAGCATGGCTGTATTTATTGCTATGCGCGTCCCACTCACGAGTACCTGGGGTTTTCGGCGGGACTCGATTTTGAGTCGCGCATCATGGTCAAGTATGATGCGGCGGAAAAACTGCGGGCCCGGTTTGCTTCCAAAAGCTGGAAGCCTGAGCCTGTTATCATGAGCGGCGTTACCGATCCCTATCAGCCGGTGGAGCGGGAGCTTGAAATCACCCGCAGCTGTCTCGGGGTTTTTGCCGAAGCACGGAATCCGGTCAGCATCATTACCAAGAACTACCTGGTAACGCGCGATATGGACCTGCTCGGCGAACTTGCAGAATATAATGCCGCCCATGTAACGCTTTCCGTCACCACCCTCGACCGGGATTTGGCCCGGATCATGGAACCGCGGACCTCCCAGCCGTATCGCCGACTGAAGGCTATCGAGAAACTCGCCGGCGCGGGGATTTCGGTGGGGGTAAATGTCGCCCCCATCATACCGGGATTGACCGATCATGAGTGTGCGGATATCTTGAAAGCTGCAAAAGAGGCGGGCGCTTCGCATGCCGGCTACACCATCGTGCGGCTCCCCTACGGCGTAAAAGACCTGTTTCAGGAGTGGCTGGAGCATCATTTCCCGGACAGAAAGGAAAAAGTGCTTAATCGTATCAGGGATATGAAGGGAGGGAAGCTGAATAAAAGTGAATTCGGTGATCGCTTCAGGGGAGAAGGGGCTTTTTCGGATCAAATTAGGGAGATGTTTGCTATACAGACAAAAAAACTGGGACTTAACAGGAAATGGAATCCGCTGTCGTCCAAATACTTCAGGCGGCCGGAACAGGGGCAGCTGCATTTGTTTTGAGATGTGGCGGCCTGTTGTCCTTAAAGCAAGTTGTAAGAACAGCTTGGACCATACCATGGTACGATGGATGGAAACGCTTAAAAAAAAGGTCTAACATTTCCCCTCTTTTTGCGTATAGGAACTTACATAGCCCGGCCCAATATCTATGGTACTGTTTTATTAGCTTTCTAAACATAAATTACCGCTAAAAAACATATAGATATTGGGCTTTTTTATTCACATCTCTCACAGCATTTTATATATTCAGGCCACTGCACGGTTAAACTTTTTGTATCTTTGAGTTAACAGAATAAAAACAGCTAATAAATATTATTGTATTATGTCTGACACCCCATCCACCATGTTGGAACTTGGTACCCAAGCTCCCCAATTTAGATTATTTGATACCATAAACAACCAGCTCGTTTCGCTGAAAGATTTTGACAACGCCAAGGGATTACTGGTTGTATTTATCTGTAATCACTGTCCATTCGTCCAGCATATCCTGGATGAATTTGTTATCACCGTACGGGACCTGCAGCAAAAGGGCATAGGGGTTGTTGCTATCAGCTCGAATGATGTAGAGAATTACCCGGATGACAGTCCCGTTAAGATGGCAGCCCTGGCCCGCGAGAAACAATTTTCATTTCCCTATCTGTACGACGGCACCCAGGAAGTGGCCAAGGCATACCGTGCAGCCTGCACGCCTGATTTTTTCCTGTTTGATGAGAATGACAAGCTGGTGTACAGGGGACAGTTCGACGACAGTCGCCCCGGTAATGACAAGCCCGTAACAGGAAAAGATATACGCGAAGCGGTCGACCTGCTGTTTGATGAAGAGATAAAAGAAGAACAAAAGCCAAGTATGGGCTGCAACATCAAGTGGAAGGCCGGCAATGAACCGGATTATTTTGGATAGGGGGACCATGTCCGAAGACGCCGAGCAGGAAAAAGTTGAAAAG
>NZ_JBEPWZ010000214.1:0-5297 GCF_041642155.1 Fodinibius sp. | reverse complement strand
CGCAGGGGACGGCACCGGGGTTGTGGTTCGAGCGGGAGGGGAAGGTGCTCGCTGTATTGCCCGGCGTGCCTTATGAGATGAAACATCTGGTCAACACCTACATATTGCCAAGACTCAGGAAAAAGTTGTTAGGTACCGACGTTCGAAAATCTTATTACCTGCTCACTTCCGGCATCGGAGAAAGTACGCTCAGCGACGAGGTCATCGGTAAGCTGGATTCCTATTTGAATGCCGATATCGGTGTAGCCTACTTGCCGGGTCCCGAGGGTACGCGCATCCGCATTCGTGCACGGGCCTCCTCAGAAAGCGAGCTGGATCAGCGGCTAACACCGCTTATCGAGCACATCAGGGAAAAGGCGGGAACCTATATTGTGGGTGAGGGTAAGGATTTACGGCTTGCCGAGGCGGTGGGAGCAGTGATCCATCAAGAGAAGATGACCATCGCCCTGGCTGAAAGTTGTACGGGGGGTTCCGTTTCCGATGCACTGACGGACATCCCGGGCAGCAGCCGATATGTAAAGGGGGGCGTCATCGCTTATGACAATGAGGTAAAAATATCACAGCTGGGAGTGTCTGAAGATGCTTTGAATGTGGCCGGTGCTGTCAGCAAGCAGGTGGCATTGCAGATGGCCCGGGGCGTAGCCCGACAGCTGGGTACCGATATAGGTGTTTCAACGACGGGTATTGCCGGACCGGGGGGCGGAACAAAAGAGAAACCGGTTGGGTTGGTCTGGATAGGTTTCTGGAATCAAAATCAGCATTTTGCGCTCCGGGCACAGTTTACCAAGGATCGCCTGGCAAATAAAGAGCGAACGACAGCCGTTGCACTGGAGATGACCCGCCGGGTGGCCTTACATATCGAAGAAATGCCTTATGGACTTAAAAAACAGCCAGCTTGAGATTATCTTTCCTGACATATGTTTTTTTCATAGTGCTGTTATTGGTCCTGTCTGCAAATGCCTGGGCACAGGTTGATCATACGTCTGTAGATTCGGTTACGATAGATACGACTATTTTAAAAACGGTTACTGTTACTGAAGTGGCTGATACGGCGGATACGATCAGCCCGGAAGAAAAAAAACCGCTGATTAAAATAGATCCCTGGGTATTTCACCCTCCTCTCGGAGCAGAGGTCACCGCCAGCGACAGCACATTGCGGTGGCAGATATGGCCGGACTGGACCTACAAACTGAACCGTCAGCCGGGGGTTCTCAGCTACCGGATGGGGACCAGCCTCCGGTCGAATGCCGTGCAGCGGTATGCCCATGAACCGCGACACCAGCAACTGTACTGGGAGGGTATTCCCCTTAATGATCCCGTTTCGGGAATGCTCAACTGGTCGCTTATCCCTCAGCATAAAATAAGCAAATTCTATGGAGAAGATCTGGGGACCCATTACCGTTCGACCTATTACCTGAGGCAGTATTATCTGAATGAACCTCTTTCGAGGCTTATTTACAGTGAAAGCAAGTTTTCGAGCCGTAATCTGGAATTTGAGGTCAGCCACAATTTATCCCAAAGAACGAATATAGAACTCCGATATTGGGATCGAAGGGAGGGGGGAGAATACAACAATTCAGAAGTCATAGGCCGTCAAATTTTTGCAAAAGCCAGCCATCACCTCGACAACCGGCATTTCCTCAAGCTGAATTATGTCAATAATAAGATGGATATTGGTCGCCCTTTCGGCTATTTCTTTCCGGACATGCTGACGTTTGATTTTGATCAGTATAATACGCAGGCCAACGAATCAAGCGGAAATTCAACTGAAATTAACAACCTGCTGGCGCTAAACTTCTACCGGAGAAGTCCGGATTCAACACGGCGGGACGAGCAGAAGCCGGATAACCTGCATGCCAGCCTGTATCATCGAAGCACTCAGCGGATGGTACAATATTCTGCCGATTCCACAGCTTATAATATTGGCTCTGCCGGATTATCTGTCCGCAAATGGTGGTCGAAAGGAATGGCCGAACTGGAAGGAGGCATCAATTACGAATACTTTTTCAACGGAGAGCAAACCGAGCAGGTATTAGCCACCGGTAACTGGGGACTTCTGGAAGCCGAAGGTAAAGCAGCGGTTCAGCTCGCACCCTTTGTGAGCGTAGAAGGAGGGGGGACTGTTCAGTCGCGAAGTGACGGATTTCGGTCCTATCGGATGAACGCTGCTGCGGACTTCAGGATAGGTAAGCTGAACCTCTCAACCGGTTTATCTGCCGGCTCACTGATGCCCACTCCCCAGCAGCTGTACTGGCAGTCCGAGAATTTTGCCGGAAATCCGAACCTTTTGAATGAAGAGATGCAGGAACGGCGGGCCAGGCTTAGCTATGACGTCACCTCGAATTCCCGTATCGGCATTCGACTTCAGCACAAGGATGTCAATAACGGTCTGATGGTAGAGGGAATTGATATATTGACAGACCTGAACAGCTATAATAGCAACAATATTCTGGGGGCGGATAGCCTGTATGCAAACAAAGACAGCTACGCTTCTCAGTCGGCTACGGTCTTTTTTGAATGGGATGCCACCCATTTTGAACTGGACGGTTCCGCCACGCTACACCGGTTTACAAACAGTTTGGTAGAGCCGGAAAATCCCATTCCTATGTCCGCCCGGGAAAGCATATGGCTGAAAGGTGGAGCCTACTGGAAGGGCTACCTGTTTGGACGGGCAACCTATGTCAAAGCGGGACTTTCCGGCATGATTGCTCCCTTTCGGTATCAGGCCGATCACTATTACCCCGAGCTGGATTACTGGCAGCCGGTCAGCAATGATCAGGCCTTGCCGGCGTTCAATCGCCTCGATCTTGATATTTCCGCGCGTGTCCGGTCCATCGTTTTCGTCATGCGCTGGCAAAATATACTTGATGATGTTAGTCAGCTGGGCTACTTTGAGACGGCTGGTTATCCCATGTCGCAACGCAAATTCCTGTTTGGCGTTCGTGCCTTGTTTAGAAACTAAAAAAAATATTTATGAGCTTAGGATATGTGATAAAAGAAGGTATAGCCGGTTTCAGACGCGCACGACTGGCTTCCTTTACCGCTATTTTTTCCCTGTTTGTTGCTATTTTGCTTCTGGGCGTCCTGGCGCGGGTCTCCTACAACGCTTATGAAGTTGCACAATCACTCAAGCAGTCCATCGACATAGAAGTCTTTCTCAACGATCAGGACGACCATGCATTGGAGGACCTGAGGCAAAACCTGGAAGAACAGGAGCTTATTCAGGAAGTGACCTATATATCTCAGGACAGCGCCGCGGCTATTTTTAAAGAAGAATTCGGCACGGGAGCCGCTTCAATGGCTGAGCTTAATTTTTTACCGGCCTCCTTCCGGCTGGTGGTCGAGTCAAATACCGCCATAGACCGGGTTGACAGCCTTGTTACTGAAATAGAAACCTATGAAAACGTGGATGAGGTACGCTTTAATCAGCAACTGCTGCAGATGATGGAGCAGCGTTTTCGCACAGTGGCCATAACGGGCGGGGGACTGGGTATTCTTATTTTATTAGCTTCTCTTATTTTGGTTTTCAATACCATCCGGCTTACCATTTATGCCAAGCGCGATCTTATCAAAGCGATGAAATTGGTTGGGGCGACAAACGGATTCATTCGCCGGCCTTTTGTAGTGGAAGGCATCATTCAGGGCTTTATTGCCGGAGTCTTGGCCGTGAGCGTGATGTTTGTGGTCTTTCATTTTGTACTTCCCGAATATATTCCTCAGTTTGGTATTTTGGCGTGGCCCTTCGGTCGTTGGTATTACCTGAGCGGGGCGATGGTCCTGTTATCCATTTTCATGGGATACTGGGGAAGTCAGTGGGCCGCCCGGAAATTTATTAAGCAGACCTCTATTTCTGAATAGCATTCATGCTTACAGTCAGCCGGGAATTGATTAGAAAACATTCATAAATGTACGTTGATGTAGAAAATCCTTCCGATTGATTCTTGAATTTTATGGAGCAGTCAAATGAAAAAATAGGGCAGACGGCAAGGTAATTAACAGTCGAAAGACCGCTTGTTCTGGTATTCAGGACGATTTGCGTTTGTCTCTTACATAAATGGCGGCAGCATGACCCTGTCCCGTTGAACGTTCCTCAATTTCAAATAGTTGGATGGCTTCTACCAGCTCGCCCAGTTTGCGGTAACCATAGTTTCGGGGATCAAACTCCGGTGACTGTTTGGCAATATAACTGCCCACCTGTCCCAGATGAGCCCAGCCGCTTTCGTCGGAAGAGACCTCAATGGCGTTGCGCACCAGATTCACAAGCTTGGTATCCTGCTTGAGCTCATTGGTCGACATGCGGCGGAAAGTAGACTCTGTATCCGGTTCCTCTTCACTGCGCAACACCTCGGTGTAAATAAATTTGTCGCAGGCGGCGACAAAAGGGTCCGGGGTCTTCTGCTCGCCAAAGCCGTAGACCGTAAGTCCGGATTCACGAATGCGAGCCGCTAATTTTGTAAAGTCGCTATCGCTCGAGACAATACAGAAACCATCAAACCGATCGGTATAAAGCAGATCCATGGCATCAATTATCATGGCACTGTCAGTGGCATTTTTACCGCTGGTATAGCCAAACTGCTGGATGGGCTGTATAGAGAACTGCAATAAATGCTCTTTCCAGCCTCTTAGCCTGTTGGATGTCCAGTCCCCGTATATACGTTTGACATTAGCAGTGCCATATTTTGCGATTTCTGCCAGGAGTCCCTCGATAATGGACGGCTGGGCGTTATCGGCGTCAATAAGTACGGCTAATTTCGTGTTCGAATCAGCATCCATGTATTTGAAAGTCATTAGACGTGAGTTCGAGATAAGAAAAAAAGCTCTGCAAAGAAAAATGTTCCCGCTATGACAAGCGGCCACGCTTATCATAATTGTTTCAAGCGTGGACGCTTAAAACGCCATGCTTTTCTGCTTAATCCATTATTACAAACTCAGGTTCGTTAGGGTACGTTAGTGTGTTTAAAGGGCAAGGTACAAGAAAATGCCTACATTCTCAGCCAAAAACTTGCCATGATTGTAAAAACCCGGTTAAGAAGCGGTATTCACATATCTTGCCACATTTTTGACGGCCCAATAATTACATCCTTAATATTGAGTTAACACTACTCTCCTTTTTTTTAGATATATTTAGGATCTCAAAATTGAGAACAGTACTTTTACTGTTTGCAGATCCTATATAATTTAAGTACAAGATAATGGTTAACAAATATTTGGTTTTGGGTATTTTTTTCGGGCTTCTGTTAACTTCCTGCGGTTCGGGGGGAGACTCTGAAGACCAGCTTTCCGGCGAAATCAGAATC
>NZ_JBEPWZ010000213.1:0-5316 GCF_041642155.1 Fodinibius sp. | reverse complement strand
TATACGCCTGCGCCGCTATATCAACATTCCCTATAATAAAATTGTGCTGACCCGGCATAATATCCTGAAACGTGACGCCAATACCTGCCAGTATTGTGGCTCTTCCCGTAATTTGACGATCGATCATATCTTGCCCCGGAGCCGCGGAGGCGGCGATAGCTGGGAAAATCTGGTCGCCGCCTGTGATTCGTGCAACGTGAATAAAGGAAACCGGACCCCGGAAGAAGCGGATATGCCCCTTAAACGAAAGCCTTATCGTCCGATTCATATTACTTTTCTGCAGTCTCTTTTAGGCGGCGTGTCGGAGGACTGGAAGCCTTATCTCTATATGTAGGGTAACTATTTTGTAGTTTGCTCCCTGTCACCCGTATAACACCACGTGAACATGAAGAAGGTATAATCGTCGTTATTTTAGGTAACGGATGAATACGGGATAACCGGTACGCAACGTACTCCTTCACACTATTTACATAAAAAATCCTTACTTTTCAGGCTTCGCTATTATTGACCGGTTATTGTTAAGATGGAATATGGAGATCCTGCCGGTTATCCATAACTCTTAATTTATAACAAGAGGTCTTTGAAAAACCAGGAATTCGCGGACATGCCGATACTGGGCAAAAGAGCGGTTTTTCAAAAGCCTCAATAAATAACAAATTACCAATTATCAGCAACCAAACATGAGTAGCAAAGGACGAGTATTAGTAGCCATGAGCGGGGGAGTGGATTCCTCCGTTGCGGCGGTTATGCTCAAGGAACAAGGATATGATGTCATCGGCATCACGATGAAAACGTGGGATTACTCGCGCGTGGGCGGCAAGTCGGATAAAGAAACCGGCTGTTGTACGCTCGAATCCATGAATGACGCCCGGCAGATTGCCGTTAAACACGGATTCAAGCATTTTATCGTGGATATCCGTGAAGAGTTCGGCGACTGGGTTATCGACCGGTTTGTCGATGATTATATGAGCGGACGCACGCCGAATCCCTGCGTTTTGTGCAATACCCATATCAAATGGGCTGCCCTGCTGCGCCGTGCGGATAACCTGGGTTGCGATTTTATTGCTACGGGACACTACGCCCGGGTACGCGAGGAGAACGGCCGGCAGGTGATCTCCCGTGGACGGGATCCCAGGAAGGACCAGTCGTACGCCCTGTGGGGAGTCGAGCAAAAGCATCTTGCGCGCACAAAATTTCCGTTGGGTAATTTTGAAAAAACCCGGATCAGAGAGCTGGCAGAAGAGTTCGGCCTGGATAAAGTGGCCACCAAACCGGATTCCTATGAAATCTGTTTTGTGCCGGACGACGACTATCGACGCTTCCTGAAAGATCGCGTGGATGGACTCGAAGAGCGCGTCAAAGGCGGTAAGTTTGTGGACCAGCAGGGCAATATTGTCGGGGAGCATGAGGGATACCCGTTCTATACCATCGGCCAGCGTCGCGGGCTGGACCTGGCACTTGGGAAACGGGTATACGTAACCGATATAAATCCCGATACCAATGTGATTACCATCGGTGAGAAGAAAGACCTGGTGAGTACCACTTGCCGCGCCAGGAATGTGAACCTGAGCAAGTATGGGGAAGTGCCCGGCGGCGAAATGGAAGTGACGGGGGCAATCCGGTATAACGATGACGGTGTTATGGGACATCTGAAGCAGCTGGGAGAAGATGAAATCGAAGTCACGTTTCCGACCGGGCGCGAGGCTATTGCACCCGGACAGGCGGTCGTCTGCTACGAAGGCGGGGACGTGGTCGCCGGCGGATGGATCCACAAAGTAAATGTTGATATGGACGTATTGCAGGAAGCATAATTTTATTTTGTTTCATTCGTTAGGTAGCCTGTCGAAGATTATATTCGGCGGGCTATTTTTTTGTACATGTATTTAGCTGTTACCGGCAAGGTGACCCGCAAGCTTAAATTTACCATTATCCACCATGAAAAAGGCAACCTATTATGTATCCGCAATGCTTATGGCGGCTTGTTTTACGCAACCGGCTGCTGCCCAGTTTGAAGGGGAAATAACCTATAACAGCTACGAATATACAGACGGAGAGGAGACGAGTGGCGATAGTTTTATGCTGTATATTACGCCGGAACGGATACTACTGCAGGGGGAGAAGAAATATGACTTTATGGAGTCCCTGAAGACCGACGGGGTGCTGGTCCGCCTGGACTCACAGGATTTTGTGTTCTTGACGGGCGGAGGTGAAGCCCTGAAAATTGCCAAAACGGATATCACTTCTCTTATGAATATGTTTAATAATGGCAGCAATGGTGGCGAAGCCCTGGATGAAGACTATGATATCCAGCAAAATCGAACCGGTGAAACGCAAACAATTAAAGGTTACCGGAGTGAAAAGTTTGTTTTCAGGGATGAAGGAGATCCCGACAATAACTATTCTGAAGTCTGGATGACGAACGAAATTGATGTGAACTGGGGGATGTTGGCTGAGCCGTGGGGAGGTGATACTGACGCTGTGATGAGCGATGATTTCCCGATGGATCTTGTTTTCAAGGAAAACTATTTTCCGCTGAAGCTGGAAGCCTATAAAAACGGGAAACTCATTTCTGCCCTGGAAGCTATGGAGATAAAGGAAGTGTCCGTTGATCCCGCCATGACTGAGGTACCGTCAGGAGTTAAAGTACTCAGCATGCAGGAGTATCTTTTCCAGAAGATGAATAACCGGTGACTCTTTTTCGTCCTCTACCTATGGTCCCCCGCCATTGCGGTTCATGTTACCCAGCAGGTACATATCTCCGGTGGGTTGCGGCATACCCCCTTCGGGTTCCATCGTGACGGCAAAAGCACGGGTGGAATCGTTGCGGGCATCGGCCATCTCCTCGAATTTGAAAAAGGCGTTACTGGTGTTGTTAACGGCAAAAACACCGGCACTCACCGGCTCGTTGTTCCGAATGATCCATAACTGGTACTCTTTATCGGGGGGCGTGGCCGGCAGATTTGATACCTGGAGCAGTGCCCGACGGTTTTCAGAATCCCATATTACTTTGCCGTAGCCATCCGGATTGATTTCCAGTCCGGACATCAGTACCATATCGACGTCCTGTGACTCCAGGATGGCCAGTATTTCTTCTTTCTGGCTGAGTTCATTCGTCAATTCGGTAATTTCTGCCTGTTGATCATTAATTTCGGAACTCAGGTTAAAGGAGTAGAAGAGCAGGCTCAGGCTCAGGATCAGCAGGGCAAACGAAGCAGCCGCCGAAAAGGCCGCCCAGTTGAAGGCCTCTACCTCTTTCTCCTCCTCCTCCTCATCCCCATCTTTTTCCGAAGAAGGGTCTTCATCAACAGCAGGAACGGGTGGTGAGGCAGTTTCTTCCGCTCCCGCATCATCCTCCTCCGATGGGAGTTGGTTTATTAGCCGATTTTTCAGTGATTCGGAAGTTTCACCTGGTTCTTTCGTAAAGGACGGCTGATTGGCGATCGACCGCATCTCCCGGTAAAGGCGCTGCTGTTCTTCCGTAGCATTTTCCAGCATCTTTTCGAATGCTTTACGCTCGTCTTCGTCAAGTGCCTGCAGGACATAGCCGGCACAGAGTTCCTTGAATGGTTCGTTATGTGAATGCTCATTAGCCATCAGCGGATGTATGCTCCCCAATGCGTTTTATTAGTTCAATTGCACCCTAGAAATCACCGCGGAATGCGTTTTCGATGTTGCGGCATAGTGAATATAATCACGTTGTTATACTGTTTTGTTACCCAAAAAGCAGTGCAATAGATTAACCATTAATTAAATTTGTTGAAATCAGAAAATAACGTTAGGCTAAGGAGCCTGTCGAACTCAGAAAAATCTACTGCGAGTCCGTCGAATTTGGCCAGATTTTGAGCTCTACTTCATTAAACAGGCCCACGATTTGCCTCAAGAGCCCCCGGAATCTGACTCAAATTGTCTGATTCTGGTTACGATCCTCTAAGTCCAACAGGTTCCTTGACCATCAAAAAACAATATACAAAGAACTTTTAATCTATTTTGAATAATGCCCTGGCTTCTCAGAATGACGCTTTTGGTATCACTGTTGATGGCCCCGGCGGTCATATACCTGGTTTGGCGGGTAAACGTTTCTGCCAGACAACTTTTGGGCGGATCGGCATGGAGCAAACATATCCTGCCGGCTGTGGTATGTTCTTTTTATCTGTTCCCGCTTATCGGCATCATTGATTTTTACTTTTCCGGCGATATTGATCTGCTCAAATACCCTAAACCACTGGCATACTGGTTCTGGTTCGGACTGCTGTTTGTCTTTCAGCTGGCAACCTGGGTGCTTGTAGCCGACCTGGCGAAAGGGATAACCCGCTTTTTTTCATGGGATCCCCGTCGCATGGATCGTATCCACGCACGGCTTATTTTTATGCTCTTTGTGGTTATTTTTTCGTACACGGGGTGGAAAGTGTACCGTGATACCACCCGGGTTGCCGTGGAAAACATAACGCTGCCTGTAGAAGATCTTCCTGAACCGCTCCACGGGTTCAAAGTAGCGCACATTTCCGATATCCAGGGTGATGAGTATACGGGCCGCCAAGAGATAAGCGGTTATATCAGGAAACTGAATGAGCAGAATCCGGATCTGGTCATTTTTACCGGGGACCTCATTTCGTATGGAACGGACTTCGTCGATATGTCCGCCCGCGCGTTCGGGAAAGCGAAAGCCCGGCATGGCGTATATGCCGTCGTCGGCGATCACGATTACTGGGCGGGCACCGCGGCGGTAAAGCAGGCGCTCAATGAAGCGGGGATTTCTCTCCTGGAGGATGAGAATATCGGGATCCCGGTGGACAGCTCCTCCTTTGCTGTGATGACGGGCGTTACGGAAGTGTACAGCCAGCGTTCGAATCCGGAAACCGTGGATTCACTCTCCCGCCGCGCAGGAGATGCCGCACTGAAAATTTTTGCTTCCCATCAGGTTAACGACCGCCTGATCGACAGTGCCATAAAACATGGATACGACATGATGCTGGCCGGTCATACGCACGGGGGACAGATACGCGTTCCGTTTATGGGGATGGATTTTTCAGCTTCGGAGCGGGAGACTGATTATGTCAGCGGTTTGTATTGGGAGGGGACACTGCCCATCCATATAAATAACGGACTGGGATTTACCCTGGGACCGATACGCTATAATGCGCCCCCCACTGTTACGGTGATAGAACTACAGCCGAAATAGCACGCCGTTTAGGTTGTTGGTTATTTGGGACGAAGCCTTTGCAAAACCGTTCTTTTGGCCAATATCTGCATTTTCGTACATTCAAAATCCTCACATGTGCCTTATAACCTGTGGTTTTGAATACGCTCAGGGGTTGA
>NZ_JBEPWZ010000212.1:0-5318 GCF_041642155.1 Fodinibius sp. | reverse complement strand
AGCTGCACGGTATAGGTGGCTGTTTTAAGATCTGTCGCGCGCGGATGCTCAAGGCTGTCATTCATCAGGATTAACGCCACTTCGGCGGTGCCGGGACCAATCATTTCGATTTCGCGGGCGGCCTTTCTTGACAGATCAATAATCCTGTTTTTGGCAAACGGTCCCCGGTCATTGATGCGTACCATAACAGACTCTCCATTCGCCAGGTTCCGAACCCGGACAATGCTGTCAAAGGGAAGCGTGCGATGGGCAGCGGTAAGCTGATCCATATCATACTGTTCTCCGTTAGCCGTAAGCCTCCCGTGAAATTTGGGACCATACCAGCTGGCCATACCTTCTTCGATTTTTTTTCCCGGGGCATTGGGGTCCAGGTCGATATTTTTACTTTCAGCCGGACCTTCAGAACCAGGATCCTGCAAGCGTGAGCTCGAACCACAAGAAGAGATAAAAAGACTGATCCCAATAACTATAACAAGAATACCAAGAGACTTCACACCGCTTATTGTTGGGTTCAAGTTAAGGGAATATGAGTATTGCAGTTTTTGCTTCTTGAAAATATACAACGATAGGCGGAAAGTTGTATTATTAGTTGAGTAATTTGTCTAACCTCGGCCCTTCTGCGCTGAAGATTCACAGAACATGCGGTCCATTTGCAGGAAGGGACCGCATGTACAGGTAAACCGTCATTGCCTGATGCACTACCTGAGATGATCGACGACAGTTCAAGAATTCTGTTTTTTAATTTTATATTGTGATGTGTAAATCTTTAATTGCATTTATCATGAAAAGACCGGCTTTGTAAAGTCCTTGTGTATAGAGAACGGGTAGCATAAGCTCATTATCCTGCTACGCAGGGCAACCTGGACAAACTAATTACAGGTATCTTTCCTTATGGAGATGAAAAGAGATGACATTGTCAGTGAACTGACCAATGATCCCCAAATATGGGATTTCATTATTATCGGCGGAGGGGCTACCGGCCTTGGTACGGCTGTAGAGGCGGCGTCGCGCGGTTATCGTACGCTCTTGCTGGAGCAGCATGATTTTGCAAAAGGAACCTCCAGCCGAAGCACCAAGCTGGTCCACGGCGGCGTACGCTACCTGCGCCAGGGGAACGTGTCGCTCGTGCTCGAAGCGCTACGCGAGCGGGGACTGCTTCGCCAGAACGCCCCGCACCTGGTTAAGAATCAGTCTTTTATCGTTCCCAATTACGACTGGTGGGAGGGACCGTTTTATGGCATAGGGCTCAAAATTTATGACAAGCTGGCCGGTGATTTGGGGTTGGGACCTTCCGAGCATCTCTCCAAAGAGGAGACGCTGGAGCAGATACCGACTCTTGAGCCCGAGGATCTGGACGGGGGCATTATTTACCATGACGCCCAGTTTGATGACTCCCGCCTGGCCGTCAACCTGTTGCAAACGCTATTCGACGAGGGGGGCGTCGGGGTTAATTATATGGAAGTGACCGGCTTGCTCAAGGCGAACAAGCTGGTTTCAGGCGTAAAGGTGGAAGACCGTGAGGGAACGCATAGTTTTGAGCTACAGGCTCGTGCGGTCATAAACGCGACCGGTGCCTTTACGGATACCATCCGCCAGATGGATAATCCCGATGCCCCGGGAATCATCCGGCCCAGCCAGGGCGTACACATCGTGCTTGACGGTTCGTTTCAGCCGGGGGAAAGTGCGATTATGGTCCCCAAAACGGATGACGGGCGGGTGCTGTTCGCGGTGCCGTGGCATAATCGTATCATCGTGGGAACAACCGATACGCCCATCGATACGCCCACGCTTGAACCGCGTGCCCGCCAGGAAGAGATCGATTTTCTGCTGACCCATGCGGCGCGTTATCTGACAAAGGATCCGGAACCCGGGGATGTACTCAGTGTATTTGCCGGTATTCGTCCCCTGGTGGCTCGCGGGGGGAGCGAAGAAACTTCCTCTATTTCTCGGGATCATACACTTCTTATTGATTCCTCCGGGCTGGTGACTATTGCCGGGGGAAAATGGACGACCTACCGCAAGATGGCCGAGGATACGATTGATGAGGCGGCGGTGGTAGCGGGACTGGATGAACGGGAGAGCGTGACCGAAAACCTGCGCCTGCACGGATGGCTTAAAAATGCAGAGGCCGCCGATCCCTTTGAGCTGTATGGTTCCGATGCCCTGGCCCTTAAAAAGATTGCTTCCAGGCGGCCGGACGGCAATCCGCAACTCCATCCCCGTCTGCCCTATACGGAGGCAGAGGTCATTTGGGCCGTCCGCAGTGAAATGGCACGCACGGTTGAGGATGTGCTGGCGCGCCGTACACGGTCACTGCTGCTGGATGCCCGGGCCAGCATAGAGATTGCCGAACCGGTGGCCCGCCTGATGGCCGGCGAGCTGGACCGCGGTCAACGGTGGATTGAACAGCAGGTAGAAGACTATACCGAACTGGCCCGCGGGTATTTTTTAGGTAACTGACAACCAGCCGGATGATGCCACAACCCGGTCCCGGAAAATAATCAACCAGACTGAACCCCGTCCCAGGTAACATGCCTGGTACTTCGTTAGTTTTTGGGATAGACAGGAAGGCGAATTCCTATCCCTTTTCCCGGGATATTCACGCACGAATGCGAAATAATCGGGGAAAAGAAATAAAGGGATAAAAAAGGAAGAAGGCGTTGTATTATAACTGTTATTTTATATTTTCTGTTGTCATAAAAAAATACAGATCAAATTTGCATGTCAGGAACAGAGCCACAGGAAGAAAACAAGGCCATTGATGAGACCAACGACCGAAAACCTGATATAATCAGCCGTCACCGGCCGGGGAGAGTCGTTAGTCATGAGCGCCTGGAGCAACAACTCATTTTTAAAACTGAAAACAGTGTCGAGCTGCAGATTCGGGTCCATACGCCTGATATCATACAACTTACCTACTTTCTGGTGGGGGATGTACGGTCTGATTTTTCCTATGCCATTAATCCCGATTTCGAACCGGAGGATGTTGACCTGCAGTTTGAAGAGGACGAAGGCTATTTCCAGTTTTCCACCTCCCGGGTGAATGGTATTGTCACAAAGAAGAACTTGCTGGTTCACTTTTTTGATTCCGATGGAAATATGCTCTGTGAAGACCAGCATGGGTTCTACCGGCGCGAAAGCCTGATGAAAGGTATTTCCGAGATCAAAGTCACCAAACAGGCCCCCGCGGGCGACCGGTTTTACGGGTTGGGCGACAAAGCCTACGAACATAATTTGCGGGGACGTGCTTTTGAAAACTGGAATACGGACGCCTATGCCTATGAAAGGGGGGATGACCCGTTATACCGCAGCGTCCCTTTTTATGCGGCTCTGCATAACGGGCGTGCTTATGGCATTTTCTTTGACAATACCTACCGTACCCGCTTCAGCTTCGACCGCAGGGAAAACAACATAAGCAGCTTCTCTTCCGAGGGTGGGGTGATGAATTACTACTTTATCAACGGTCCCGATCTTACCGATGTCACGGAGCGCTATACCCGGCTTACCGGCGTGCCGGAGATGCCGCCGATGTGGGCGCTCGGATACCACCAGTGCAGGTGGAGCTATTATCCCGAGTCGCGGGTCCGGGAGCTGGCCGAAACATTTCGCGATAAGCGGATTCCCTGCGATGCGATCTACCTGGATATCGACTATATGGATGATTACCGGACCTTTACCTGGGATACAGAGCTTTTTCCCGATCCCGGAACGATGATCAGCGATCTGAGTGAGCAGGGCTTTGAAACGATAGTGATGATCAACCCGGGGGTTAAGGTGGACGAGGACTATTTCGTCTTTCAACAGGGACTTGAGAACAACTACTTTTGTACGCGTCCCGACGGAGAGATCGTCATTGCTCCGGTTTGGCCCTCCCAGTGTACGTTCCCCGACTTCACCCATCCCGACGTGCGCGACTGGTGGGGGAGTCTCTATGAGGACCTGATGGCCGAGAAGAATATCAGCGGTATCTGGAACGACATGAACGAACCGGCGGTCTTCGAAGTCGAATCTAAAACCTTTCCCAACGATATCCGTCACCATTTCGACGGGCATCCCTGCAGCCATAAAAAGGCCCATAACATCTATGGCATGCAGATGGCCCGGGCCTCACTGGACGGGATGAAGAAGCATAATCCCGATAAACGTCCTTTTCTTCTTACCCGGGCCAATTTTGCGGGGGGACAGCGTTATGCCGCTCTGTGGACCGGCGACAATATTGCCAGCTGGGATCACTTGAAACTGGCCAATGAACAGTCGCTGCGGCTCAGTATTTCGGGGTACTCATTCGTTGGATCGGATGTGGGGGGATTCGTCGACAAGCCCAGCCCCGAGCTCTTCACCCGCTGGCTGCAGCTGGGCATTTTTCATCCGCTTTTCCGAAATCATACCATGGGATATAATGTGGATGGAGCAGCTGCCGTCAAAAAAGAGGAAGTGGAGCTTCGGGAAGCCCAGATTGATGCCGACCAGGAACCCTGGATTTTCGGGGATAAATATACCGATATCAATCGTTCCATCATTGAGCTGCGGTATCGTTTGCTGCATTATCTTTATACGGCATTCTACAAATATGTACAGGAGGGGAGGCCCATCCTGCGTCCTCTCGGCTATTACGACCAGAGGGATGAGCAGGCCGTCGAGGAAAGTAATGAATTTTTATTTGGAGATCACATCCTGGTTGCTCCCGTCCTTGACAAGGGTCAAACCGAAGTAGAAGCGTACTTCCCCAAAGGCCGCTGGTACGATTTCCGCTCAAACCGGTGCTATAAGGGAAAACATAAACATACGATCCCCGCGCCCCTGGAGGAGGTGCCCTTCTTTGTGAAGGAAGGGACCGTTTTGCCACTGCGTGAGGTGATGCAGTATACCGGAGAACGGGACCCTGAACTGCTGGAGCTGAACGCCTATTACAGCAAGTCACAGGTTGCCAGTCAGCTTTATGAAGATGCCGGGGAGGGCTATGAGTACCGGGACGGCAAGTACCGGCTCACCACCTTTACGGTGAAATCCAGTGCTGAAAGGATGACGATTACAGCAGAACGGGAGGGCGCGTACAGTCCCCCTTACCCGAAAACCAGGATTAATATTATCGGCCTGCCGTTGGAGCCGTCGGCTGTTCAGGTGGATGGGGAGGAGAAACCGCTGCCCGAAGCATCAAGGGGGACCTACACGCTGGAGGTATCCCCGGATTTTCAGCAGCTGGCGATACTGCAGAAAAAATAAACCTTGAAGCTACTTCTTTGACCCGACGTCCCAAAAACGGCATCCTTCAGGAGTCAGGAGTCAGGAGTCAGGAGTCCGTCCCTAACCCGTATCCA
>NZ_JBEPWZ010000211.1:0-5347 GCF_041642155.1 Fodinibius sp. | reverse complement strand
ACAATTTCCATCGTCCCGGCGAATCGCAGATCACCCATAATCGGCGTTACAGCCACTTTTTTCTCCGATAACAAAAAATTAGTATGAGGAATCGTTGAAGGGTTTTCAAGCGTTAAACTGTACCCCTTGCCAGCCTGAATGGGAAGGCTGACATTCAGATGCTTTATCAATTTAGGGGTCCACGCTCCACAACATAATACAGCGTGTGTTCCTCTTAATTTTTGATGGTCTGAACTTATAACATCTACTTTTCCTTCAGGTTTTTCAAATATATCCGTTATCTCTGTATCAAATTTGAAAGTAACCCCCCGCTTTTGCAAAAAAGACTTGAGCTGGTTCATCAAATTTCCGGGATGCAAGTGAGCATCTTCAGGGTAATATACTGCGCCCCGGATACTCATTCTCATATTCGGTTCCATTTCCTGCACATCTTCCGCCGACAACACTTCCGTGGGAACACCCAGGGCGCTCGCTTTTTTCGCTTTTTCCGCCGCTTCCTTCAATCCTTTTTCTGTGTTGCACAACGTTAAGTGCCCGTTACGCTGAAGACCAAAATTCATGGATTCTTTTTTTTCAAGGTCAATGAGCAGCTTTTGGTTTCTAAAGAGCATATCCCTTAGCACCGGCCCGGCTTCTTTAACATGTTTCCGGGTGGAAGCCTTCCTGAACTTCCATACCCAGCTAATCAGTTCTTTATCCAGACGCGGTTTGATATAAAAGGGACTTTCGGTTTTGAGCATCCACCGCAGCCCCTGGCTGATAACCCCGGGAGATGATAGGGGGATAACATGCCGCGGTGCGATCAGACCCGCATTCCCGTATGAACAATTATCCTGGCCATCCCCTTTGTCACAGACGGTAACCCCTATCCCCTTTTTACTTAAATAATAGGCCGCCGCCAATCCTGCAATACCCGCACCGATGACGATGACGTGATTTGTGTTATCCATCATTGCACTCATGTAACATATCGTGTTAAAAATTTGTATTTGGAGCCTTTGAAAAACCAGGGAAGTTAGTCCGTATCAAAGCCGGACCGAATTCAAACCCGCAGCAAATAAGGCATAGGCAAGGATTTTAAATGCGCGAAGATGCTGTAATCAGCCAAGAACACAGTTTTGCAAAGACTTCTATGTATTTAACGTTCGTTCAGCATAAAGATTCGTTACAAATCATAGCTGTCATCGCGAGGAGGCATTTTTGATTCCTGCGACCCCAACAATGAGTCCGGGGAGGCAATCTGTAACACTGCAAGCATGTTATCATTCCTTTCGTTAGCATTAGTTGTATAGCCAAAGATAAGCTTTTTGAAAAAAGTGGCTGTCATTGAGCAGAATGATGCAACACCCTGCCCCGGCGGGGAGATAAAATTTGTCCCTCTTTAAGGGCATAATGGCCGTTTACCAGGACATATTTCATCCCTTGCGAATATTGATGAGGGTTTTGGAAAGTCGCCTCATCCGTAATTTCATCCAGGTCAAATACAGCAATATCGGCTTTCGCTCCCTCCCGGATTTGTCCGCGACCGGTGATACCGAAAACCTGTGCCGGGAGGGTGGTCATGCTCCGAATGGCGGAAGGCAGATCGACTACTTCCTTTTCCGTCGCATATTTCTTTATTTTTCGGGAGTAGGTACCGTAGTTCCGGGGATGCGGCACGCCCTGTCCCAAGGGTACCAGTCCCCCGTCGGAGCTTGTCATGGTCCAGGGCTGACGCATGAAACGGTGGACATCCTCTTCGCTCATGTTAAACGATACGATGCCGGGCTTTCCTTCTTTTATAAGCTCAACAGCCATCTCCAGCGGCGATCTGTTCCGGGCACCGGCAACCTCTTGCAGCGTCTTGCCCTCAATAGTTGAATCGGGATCATAATATCGGAATTGTATCCGGTCCGCGCCTCCGCGGCGAGCCAGGTTCTCCTTCATTTCCAATCGTATTTTGGGAAACAGCTCCGGGCTCTCCAGCCGATCAACCAGTTTATCATGTCCCCCTTCCTCCGCCCATCGCGGTACCAGGGCTGAAATCAACCCGGTAGCGGAAGCCATATACGGGTACTGATCCGCAAAAACCTCAACGCCTTCCGCGCGGGCCTTTTCTATATTCGCCACGATCGTCTCGGAGAGCCCCCACACCGGCGGACCCAGGGCTTTAATGTGGGTAACCACGCCCGGCAATTGGGCTTCCCGGGCGACCTGAATGACCTCATCGACGGCCGCCTCCAGCCCGATGGTGTAGTTGGATTCATCCCGGATATGGCTGGTGTAGGCCCCGTCGTATGCGGCCGCTTCCCGGGCCAGTTCAACCAGCTCTCCGGTAGTGGCATAGCTGCCCGGCGAATAGAACGGGCCGCTGGAAAGCCCGAAGGCGCCGCCCCGCATGCCTTCCCGGACCAGTCGTTTCATCTCCTCCATCTCGCCCGGAGCAGGCACGCGATCCTCCATCCCGATTACCGCACTGCGGATTGACCCGTGGGGGACCATCTGTGCCACGTTAACCCCGATGCCATCCTCAAGCAGATCCCGCCGCTGCTTCTCCAGGTCGACGGCTCCACCGCCGTCCGGGTTAACAAAAACCGTGGTAATGCCCTGCAGGAGCAGTGGTTTGGCCTCGCTGAGCTCCGGATCGGCAAGGCCCGAGCCAGCATGGGAGTGCACATCGATGAAGCCCGGCGTAACGTATAGGCCTGCGGCATCAATGGTGTCGCGGGCCACGGCATTTTTCAGCTCTCCAACTTTTACAATCTCATCATCTTTTATACCAATATCCGTATAATACCAGGGATTGCCGGTGCCGTCGAGGACCCGGCCGTTGATGATCAGTGTATCAAAATCATATTCATGTTCTGCCGGCATATCAGACAGGGTGGCACAGGCGGCGGTCACGGTGAGGCAAAGGAATCCGGTTACGATGTTATTGATCATTTTCTTAACTGTAAAACCCATACTATCTTTGATTTTCTAATTATGTGCTCCCACAGGTTAACCTATAGAGCAAATAGATCAATGGTTCCTCAACATTCTCACTCGACTTTCACGGTCATGTGGAATGGATATTTTTATTAAAATTTTTGCTCTTATATCATTTATTGATAGATATCTATTAAACTTCTTATTGTAATAACATGCAAGTATCAATACAGAGATATATTATTACCCAGTTAGTAGAAATGATATTCGATATGTTTAAAAAATCATCATCAATAATACTAAGCATTTCATATCTCAGTGAAATATGACAAAGTACTGTTACCGGCTGGAGGGACCATTTTCCTTACTTATTGTTAGAAGCCTTTTTAAAACCAGGAATTATGTTCAGGCTCAAGGCCCGAGGGAGATTGGAATCGCAGCATATAGCCCATGTGTGAGAATTTCAACCAACCGATAAGCCCGACATCGGGCAGAAGAACAGTTTAATTAAGGCTTCTTTTAACCATATGAATCCTATACTATTGAATATGAGCATCATCATCCGATTAGACATTCATCCGTTTCTTACCATCTGTTTGCTTTTAACTTGCCTTCTGCATACAGAAATCCAAGCACAGAGTGCCGGCTCCGATTACGAAGGACTCTCTTCTGAACCCCGGGAATGGCCCGAACCGACCCATTACATCTCCCCGAACGGTTCAGACGACGACCGGGGAACTTCCCCCAACGAAGCCTGGATGACCTTTGACCATGCGCTGCGTCACCTACGTCCGGGAGATGTGCTCGGAGTTATGGATGGCGTGTACAGGCCAGAGAAAACGGGTCTGCTCCATATCGACGGGGGACACCGGGGCAACGCCCGTACAGGATTACCTGATAACCCGATTACCGTCCGGGCTGTCAACGAACGCAAGCCGCTCTTGGAATCAGACGGTTTGATGCCTGGTATATACGTTGCACGAAACCGTTTCTGGAATGTATTGGGACTGACCGTAACAGGAGAGGACAAAGCAACGGAAGAACCGAACCCGCTGCACCAGGGAAGCCCCGGCATGGAATCCGTCTTCTCACTCGTAGAAGTTAATCGCAGCAGTCACATCACACTAAAGCGGATCCTTGCCAGCCACTCCAACCGGTTAGGGGTCAACAACAACAATCACATATACCTTATCCTGAACAGCCGCAATGTACTGGTTGAAGAATCGGAAGCCTACAAGCACCATCGCCACGCCTTCCTCGCCTGGCAAACGGAAAAAGTCACGTTTCGCCGTTGTTATATTCATCCACGGAAACACTACAAGGGAGTCACGCACAGGCTCGCGGGACAGGAGCGACGATTCGCTGACGAAGCGGTGGCCTTTTACCGGGGGGCGTGGGGACTGGTGGAGAACTGCATCAATGAAGGTACCAATGTGGGATTTCATGCTCACGGCGGGGATACCTTTACGAGGGCTTTGGGAGGCTCGTATAATGAATTTTACGGAAATATCGGTCTTAACAATTATCACGCTTCCCGGGTTGACGCTCGATACGCCCCCTACTTCGAGGCCAAACCAGCCATCGGCAACAAGTTTGTTGATTTTCTGGTGATCGGCCAGCGGGGAGTGGGGCTCTGGCACAGTAGTGCCACGCAGAGCTACAATCGAAACATCACGCTCTACGGGGGTACAGGCACAGGCTTCCGCGCAGATGAACGGGGCGATGATCCCCCGTGTGCAATGGTATCAGAGTATGGCGGCTGCACTTTTACGCTACACAATGCCCTTGCTTTCGACAACGATGGATCGGGACTGCATGCTGAGGACCAGGATGAGTTTCTCATTGAATATTCCAACGCCTGGGCCAACACCAGCGGAAATTTTGCCGGGAAAGAAGAGGACATTTCCGATCATTCCGGACCCATACAGCAATCTATGTCTGTCCGCCCGGAAGGGATGGGATTGGAGAAAGGCGAGTGTATTGTCTTCGTGCCGGAATCCTCCAATATGAAAGGGGCCGGAAAAAATGGGGCGGATATCGGCGCCAACATCCTCTACCGATATCATAACCGAACGTTAACGGATAAGCCGCTTTGGGACCCGGCCAGCGGTGAGTTTCCCCATGGGGCGTTAGTGGAAGGTATTAATGACCTCGCCGGAGCATCACTTTTTGACGTGCATAAGCGCCTGAATGTCAACACGAACGGATGCCGCCTGCCTTATTGATTCGTTGTCTTGAGTAAATATTAATTTTACAGCCAGTATTATAAATAATCCATCATTCGTTGGGTTCCCAATAATCACAATAGCCCTCTGCAAACACGGGCCCTTCAAATAACACGCATCCTCCACATTTGTTACCCGGCTCCGGTTCCAGATAGAGGCTGCAATTACTGCAGAGCATATCCGGATAGGAAGAGTCCTCCACATAGCCGTATACG
>NZ_JBEPWZ010000210.1:0-5363 GCF_041642155.1 Fodinibius sp. | reverse complement strand
ACGCCCAGCTGATCGGATTCCCGCTCATCCTCGCGGCCATAACTCAAAAACAGGAGCTGTGCGGCCTGGCTTCCCATACTGAGAATCTCCCCGCCGGGGACCCCCAGCAACTCTTGTCCCGCTACCGCACCTCCCAGCAGGGCAATCTGTCCAATCTGTTGTTCAAACGCCCGTTGCGAAGAGTGGCGCGCCGCCACGTGGCCAATTTCATGTCCCAGCACCACGGCTAACTGTGCTTCATTATCCAGGTGTCCCAATAGCCCGCGGGTTACATAGACATAGCCGCCGGGCAGTGCAAAGGCATTGGGCACCGGGCTGTTCAGCACCCGGAAATAAAATTCAGTCTCTTTATACTTTTGCTGGGCATCTTCGCGCCGCATATGGCTTTGGGCAAGCACCCTCTGGCCTATCTCATCAACATATGTTTGCAATTCTTCGTCCTCGTACACGCCGTACTGCTGCTGAATCTGTTTATCAGCCTGGGCTCCCAATTGCTTCTCTTCTTCCCAGCTGTACCCATAAGCCCGATTCTGGCCTGTAATCGGACTTCGCTGCATTACGCAGGCAGCAACCAGCAGTCCCGCCAACATGACTAACAACCCATTTCGTAGCTGTGATAATCTCATAATAGATCCCATTTATAGTTAGAGTGCCTTGCAAAACCGTTGTTTTGGCCAACCTCTACATTTTCACGATTTCAAAACCATCATGTAGTGTGTATCTATACACTGCGGTTTTTAAAAATCGCTGAGGCTTTGATACGGAACAAAACCCCTGGTTTTTTAAAGCCCTCAGTTAAAAACCTTCAGCTATGATAACCAATTCATTACTAATATAATTGATTCAGTGTTTGCTTCCAATGTTGATAAATCATTAACATCGCCAGCGTATCGAGCTCACAATACCGCAGCAGCGATTTCCGATGCGCTGATTTCTCTTTCTTACTCATATTGCCGGCAATAAGTTTCCCGTAAATATACATCGCCTCCGTGCCGCGACGGACCACCTCCGATCCACTCTCCTGTAAAATGGTATAGGGATTCTTGGCCTTTCCGGAGCTGTCGGGCTGCCACCAGATGATATCGTCAAAGTTTTCACTGTTATAGGGTCTGCTGTATGTCTGCGCCAGGTAATCGCTTTTTGTCATCACCGACTGCAGGACATCCTTAATGCTCAGTGAGTTTTCCATCTCGCTGTTATAATAAAAGTTTTTTACGAGCCGGCTGAGATCGGCCAGGTAAGGCGACGGGGGATGGTTCGAGTCATTCCGCCGTATAATCTCTTCGATCCACTGCAACAACCGCGGGCTGTCGGGAATCATCTCCGCTTCATCTCTGAGCTCGCGGCGGATGATCTTGAGTGCATTGCGCTCAAAGTTGGAATACTGCACAATCGTACCTTTGTTGATATGCGGGATTTCCATCAGCCGGCGTATCAATTCATAATTCGGATAACCGTTATCCGGGCTGTCAATCCACTGGTGATGCTGCCAACCGCCGTCTTTCCATAGGGTATGGCACGAAAACTGAAACACCACCAGGTGATAGGGTGGACGCCCCCCGCGCACAGGCACTGCATAATTCCCGGCCTCGAAGTCAAGAAAGTGAATCGGATATTCCCATCGGCGGAGCTCCTTCCGCAAGGGAGCACGCATAATCTCCCCGGGCACCTCCGTCGATGCCGTTTTATGAATCTGCAGGGCTCTGCGCATTGTCTCCGTTATTCGTCCCTCTCCCCCGGCAATCGATGGGACCGAATGGATATCCCCGTTGTCAATATCCCGCTGGTAAAATATTTCCCGATCCATCAACTGCCGGTTGCCCGGTCCCATCAGCTTAAACACATGATCGGGGTCCTCGCCTGCTTCGCCGGGCTCCTTCGGTCCCCAGCACTCCTCGAACCCGCTCCGCGCTCCTTCCGATTGTTGGGTTTCCCCGATATGAAACTCGCAATTCCTGCACTTGTAGCCCACGTCCGGACCCACTTTCTGCTCCCGCAGGTAAATCTCACGCAAGTATTCCAGCGACTGCGAAAAAGTGGGTTTGGGCAAATGTTCTTCCGCAAAGCCCGGGTCGTCCCAGATCCGCCTTACCGGCTCACTGGCGTCCAGCTTTGCCAACAGCTGCTGGTTTGCCTCCGGCACTGCCGGCGGTGTTGTCCCGGGATTCGCAAACGGCTCTAACAGGGCCGGCAACCCATCGGTTTGCGCACAGCCCGATTTGTCCGGGAGCACCAGGAGCGGGAGTACGGAGCAGCCGGGATATGATTTCTTCAGAATATAAAGCTGATAGGCAAAACCGAGCAGGTACTTCCTCCATTTCTTAGGAATATTGCCTTTGTGGTCCACCAACTGGTGTTTCCGGGAGCTAAACGCCTTGGTCTGTACCTGGTAGACGGTCAGCCGCCGCCCGTTCTTCACGACCAGCGGCAATTTCGCCATCATCTGACGATAAGTAAATACGACGTCAAAGAGAACGACTTCATTGGCATCGAAATACTCCCTGGTGCGAGCAGCCGAATCTTCAATGGAGTTTCCATTGACATGTTTTCCCCCCGGATAGATGGAACGGGCCAGCGACTGGAGCAATTCCTTGTTGTAACCCGCATGCCTGAGAAAAGGCAGGGCCGAACGGTCTTCCGGGTAACCACGGGCCTTGTAGAAAAGCTTGGTGGGACATTGAAGTCCCGCTCGGAACAAATGTTTGGTGAAATATGGGGTTGTACCGGAGCCTTCTGCCATGTTAGTCGATGATATTTACCTCCGGGACCAGATCGATGTCGAACTGCTCTCTGACCGAATGCTGAATTTCACGGGCGAGATCCAGTATCTCGTCAGCGGTGGCCCCGCCGTGATTAACAATCACCAGCGCCTGCTGCCGGTAGGTGCCGGTATTTCCAACCACTTTTCCCTTCCAGCCCGTCTCCTCAATCAGCCAGCCGGCCGGGACCTTCGTGGTCTGGTCGTCGATCGGGTAGCCGGGCATCCCGGGAAACGATGCCTTCAGCCGGTCAAATTTTTCGTTGTCAATGACCGGATTTTTAAAAAAGCTGCCGGCATTGCCGAGCGTCTCGGGATTGGGTAGCTTGCTGTTGCGGATATCAATGACCATATCGCTGACATCCCGGATGGTGGGGTGTTCGATATCCCGCTGATCGAGTTCTGACTGAATGGCCCCGTAAGAGGTATTTGGGCGGGGTTGCTTATCCAGCCTTAATACCACCTTGCTGATAACATACTGTCCTTTGAGTGCTCCCTTGAAGATACTGTCGCGATAACCGAACCGGCACTGTTTCCGATCGAAGGAATGGACCTCGGCGGAGCTAATCTCGACGGCTTCCAGCTTCTCAAAGACATCCGCCAGCTCAACCCCGTACGCCCCGATATTCTGAATGGGCGCCGCTCCCACCGTACCCGGAATCAGTGACAAATTCTCGATGCCTCCCCACCCCTGATCGACCGCGTAGCGCACCGTCTGGTGCCAGTTCTCCCCACCCCCTGTCTCAAGCCATACGTGCTCTTCCGTTTCCCTGATCACCCTTTTACTCTTGATCGCCATGTGTAAAACAAGGCCGTCATAATCGCCGGCAAACAGGATATTACTGCCTCCTCCCAGGACTAACAGGTTATCGGACCGGGCCGCCTCCTGCTGCAGGAGTTGCCGCAGCTGGTCAACCGTGCGGACCGAAACAAACGACCGGGCCCGGGCGGCGATGTTCAGGGTATTGAACGGCCGTAATTCGACATCATGCTGGAGCATTTCATCAAGCGAATGAGGTTGTGACATGTAAAAAATTAAATTCTATTGCTTTGATTCTGGAGATTCTTCAGACGGGCGGGAGCGGCTGCCCTGCACTTTGGTGCGCACCTTTCGCACCCGGTTGTTAAGCACCGAATGGATGGTAAATTCGATATCCCGGTAGTACACCCGCTCCCCCACATTCGGAATCCGCTCGGTCAGGTGATACATCAGTCCCCCCAGCGTTTCAAAATCATCCCCTTCGGAGGTCAGCTCACAGCCCAGGATCTCTTCCATATCATCGAGATCGATTTTAGCGTCAAACAGGTATCCTCCGCTGCGAAACCGGGTATAAAGTTTTTCCTCATCATCGTCATATTCATCGGAGATATCCCCCACAATTTCTTCCAGGATATCATCCAGGGTAATCAGTCCCTCCGTGCCACCATACTCATCCACCACGATGGCGATATGCGTCTTCTCCTGCTGAAAATCCCTGAGCAGGTCATCCAGCTTCTTCGTAGCGGGGATAAACAGCGCCTTTCGGGCAATCGTCCGCCAGTTAATGGTTGTGCGTTCAATATCGGCGTTGATATAAGGCAGTACATCCTTGGCATGGATGATGCCAAGGATAGAATCCAGGTCCGATTCATAGATGGGCATGCGCGAGAGCCCCTTCTCCCGGATCAGCGAGAGCACCTCGTCCAGGGAATCATTGGTGGATATGGCAACGATGTTAACCCTCGACGTCATGATCTCGCGGACGCTGATACTGCCAAACTCGATTACATTTTCAATAATTTCCCGCTCATCACTTTTTATAGAACCCTCCCGCTCACTTACTTCTGCCATCGTCATAATATCCCTGGAAGTCATTTTGCTGTTGGGCTTCGGCAGACGTTCTTCGAGATTCAGGGTACTGTTGGCAATGATGCTCGAAAGCGGTTTAAGCACCACAAAAAAAACATAGATAAAACGGCTGATGCGCCGGGCATTCTTCAGCGGTTCGTTGATCGCTATAATTTTAGGCGTAATCTCACTCAGAATAAGGATGGTGAATGTCAGGATAATGATCTCCCAAAAATAAACCCAAAACTGGGAAAAGCCGAAATGGGCCACAATCGAACCCGTGACCACCGCCGCCAGGACCGACGTTATGATGTTGGCAAAAGTATTGCCAATCAGGATCGTCGCCAGCAGCCGGCGGGGATGATTGAGCATGCGGATAATCAGCTGGTCGGAAGATCGCTCCACCTCATTTTCGGGCAGCAGGTTTTCCCGGTTGGTAAGCGAAAAAAAAGCCACTTCCGAACCCGAGAAAAGGGCAGAAAAAACGAGTCCCCCCACAATCAGCAACAGTTGAACAATCAGCCCCGTGGTATCGAAGGCCGAAGACACCTCAACGATATCTTCCGCCTGCGAAATAAAAGCAGAAATAAATAAGAAACTGTTCGGTTCGTCCAATTACCTGCTGCCGCTCATTTTTTATTAAAGCTATGTACTTCACACCTGTGTTGCAAGAATGAAAAGAGCGGCAGGGTGTTCGGCCCTGCCGCTCTTCCGGTTGCATGAACCGATCCCGCTAAAACGGAAGATCATCGTCGATATCATCGAAATTATCGTTCA
>NZ_JBEPWZ010000209.1:0-5364 GCF_041642155.1 Fodinibius sp. | reverse complement strand
TCTCTTTGGTAACGTCACGGATAGTCAAATCACCGTTGACTTTGTATTCCCCGTTTCCGACTTTCTCAAGGGTTGTAGACTCAAATTTTAGCTGAGGATACTTTTCAGCATTAAAGAAATCATCGGACTTTAAGTGCTGATCACGATCTTCGTTGTTGGTTGTGATACTGTCGATTTCAGCCGTGAATGTTGCTTTAGCATTTTCGAAATCGTCGCCGTCAGCTTCAATTTTTCCATCGAAAGAGTCGAAGCTTCCGGTAACAGTCGAAATTACCAGGTGCTTTACTTTAAATTGTACTTCCGAATGCGTCGGATCAATTTTCCATAAGGTTTTCGTTGTAGTAGTCATTGTCATATTGTTTTGATGTTAAACAGATTGTTCAATCCTAACATAGGGAGGCCAAACTGTAACACCATTGATATATGACAGGAAATACTCTTGATATATGTCAAGAGAAGCGTCAACCTTAAACCGATTCCATTCCTCTCCCTCCGGGGCTGAAGTTCTCATAGACGAGATTAATAAAGGTGAAACGGCCACCATCAGCACAACTTCTCGTAGCGAAAGCCATACCTTAAAGTAACTTTTCAAAAAGATGTATATGAGAAGATAAAAGTTAGAATGAACAAAAATTTTGATGGTGCAACTACTATTTTGGCTAACCTCATATCATTTTTTCTCTTGGAGATCGTAGTAGATGTAGCCTCAGGGACCGCTTATATATTGAGTCCGGTTGCTGTTCAAGGTAACTTTAATAAACTTCAAGAGGCTGGAGTAATAAATGATAATTACCTGAATCCAAAGAAAATACTATCCCTGTATTCATGTTAACAGAGAAAGAATGGGTAGAAGTAAACGTAGGGAATAATTATATACCGCACTCTTCTCTGACAGAACATTAAAAAAAGCCCTGCACCTTTCACCGTGCAGAGCCTAAAGAGAGAGTGCCTGTAATATAAATAATTTTAGGTATCCTTTGCAGGTACAGAGATGTTTTTATATGCGGCAGTGGCTGTAGTGCCTCGCAAAAGATTGTGCACTCAGCGGTATAACCTGGCCCTGACCAGCAATATCCTCCATAACATGGGTTAAAGGCTTGCAAAAAGGCTTTCCCGGTAATCTCTCTCAATAGCTTCTTATATACACAAATGCTTTAAAACCTTCCCCCTGGCCTCGATCGCCGGATTTAAAGCATATTTGAATTCCTTGCTTCAGCACGAATAGCCATTATTAATGATTCAAAAGCTTCATTCTTCGTCAGATAAGCCGAAACCCCAGCATCCCGCATATTTTCAATCACTTCCTGGCCCTCGTGAAATGATAACCCGATAATTCGAACATCGGGCATTTCGCGCTTTATTTTCTGCGTGGCCTCAATGCCATCCATCACGGGCATATTTATATCCATGACGATAATATCAGGAGAAAGTTCCATGGCCAGCTCAACAGCCTCCTGTCCATGGGAAGCTTCCCCCGTAACGATCAGGTCATCCTGTTTTTCAATGAGCTGACGGAGTCCCCGGCGGACAATCTCGTGATCATCCACAAGAAGAACAGTAACCTTTTGTTGCTGTTGACCCTGTCCTTTTGGGTCGGCTGGCTTGAGTCTTTCCCGGCCTTCAGGCGATATTTTTTCCGGTTTCTTTTTCTCTTTCACAGGAACTGATAGCACGGCTTTTGTACCGCCCCCCGGATTGGAATACAAATTAAAAGAACCGCCATGCCAATCCATGCGCTCCTTTATATTGAACAGGCCAAATCTGCCTGCTTCTGTGGGACTGGAATGGCTTTCTTTCAAATCAAATCCTTTACCTGCGTCCTCAACAATAATTTTCACCCGGCCTTTTTCGACTGACATATCCACCCGGGCTTCTTGGGTACCTGCGTGTTTCTTCACATTCAGAAGTAATTCTCGTACCGATTGATAGAGAATTGACCGGAACTCTTCGTCAACCGGCTTGAGCTGTCCATCATCCTCAATAGTGATATCAAGTCCCTTCTTTTCCATCTTGTCAACCGTCCAAAGCAATACTTCCGTAACGTCCTCTTTATTCAGAGCCGGGGGCGGCGTCAATTCCACCATTAAATTTTGGGTGTATTTAAAAATATCATCTATTAGTTTTTTTAACTCCTCTAAATCAGGGGATGGATGCTGAGATAACTCCACTACCTTCATTTTAGCCACCGTAAGCATTTGGCCTACGCTATCATGGAGTTCGGAAGCCAACCGCTGCTGTTCCTGTTCTTCTGCTTTGTTTAAACTTGACGTCAACGAGCGCAGCTGCTTCTGGTAAGAGCGCAAGGTCTGTGTCCGTTCCTCCACCCGCTCCTCCAGCGTCTCATTTATTTCTTCCAGTTGAATTTGAGCCTCTTTGCGGTCTGTGATATCTTCAGCGGTCCCTATAATACGGGTGATCCCCCCCTCTTTATCATGTACTTTGCGTCCCTGTGTGTGAAGCCACCGGATCTCTCCATCGGGCCGGATAATTCGGTATTCATCATCAAACTTTTTTTCCGGCAGCTCGACAAATCGCTCCCGGACCCGATCACGATCGTCCGGATGAACCGCATTTATAAAATACATCGGCTCGTCATATAACTGTTTACGATCAATTCCCCATACCTTCTCAAAAGCGGGATTAATGTATAGGAACTCTTCTCCATGCTCCGATGCCATCCACATAATTTCATTGAGATTCTCAGCCAGCATACGAAATTTTGCCTCACTCTCGCGAAGTTCTTGCTGAGCCCGCCTACGCTCGGTAACATCCTGGACCACAAGCATACCGGAAACGATCTCCCCCTCGCCATTTTCAATAGGCAGTGTTTGGCAATACATCTGCCGGTCATGCAATTCAACATCGAATGAACTGGCCTTGCCCTCAAATACAGCAGTAAAATACGATTTTGCCCAATCAACTAACTCTTCCGGGTAAATATCAGTGATTCTGTTGCCAATCCGGTCCTCGGGAATAACCCCAATCTGGGGCAGCAGCTGTCCGCCGAAAGCCGTATAGCGAAGATTTTCATCAAATAATCCGACGGCACCCTGTGGAAAGTTATCTATAAGCGTGCGATACCGGTTTTCAGATTCTTCCATTCTGCGTTTCCAGAACTTGCTATCGGTAATATCGCGGGTAAAGCAGCAGATGTGGATGAATTCACCGTTTTTTCGAAACCCATTTGAACTGAGTAATACATCTCGAATGGAGCCATCTTTATGGATCATTTGGGCTTCAATATTATGCATTTTTACCCCCTTCTTTACTCTCTGAAAAACCTCCTGCATTAACGTTTTATTGACATAGAATTCGATAATATTGCGGCCAAGATATTCTTCCCGGGAATATCCCAGCATATCCAGTTCAGCCTGGTTCACCTTCAGGATGGTCCCCTCGGGTCCCAGCTGATGCAGTCCTATGGGGGCACACTCAAAAAAGTCGTGATAATCCCGTTCCGCCTGCTGCAACTGCAAATCCGCTTCGCTGTCATGCCTTTTCCTCTCCTTCAGGGTGATATAGATACCATTCGCTGACTTATTCTCGTCAAAAATGGGACTGAACGAGATATTAAAGCTTTGCTTCTCATCATCATCCAAAGAAAGAGTGTGATCAGTCAATTCTCTTACCTCCCCTGTGGAAAGGACCTCTTCAAAATACGATTCAAATGCTGGCCCGGCCTCTTTCAAAACTTCAGGGGCTGGATGTCCCAGTAAGAAAGGATCAACTCCAAAAAGATCTTTCCAGGCATCATTATAGATGCACGCCAGATCATTACCCCAGCAGAGGCACGCGGGGGCAGCAGATACCAGGCAAATATGCAATGCCGTACGCAAACTCTGGGGCCATTCTCCTGTTGCTCCTAACGGAGTTTCTGTCCAGTCTTTGCTGGAAATCAACGTGTTCATGTCCTCCGCGGACGACCCCGAAATGTGATGTGCCATATTAATATTTGGAGTGAATATTTATTATAAAATAATCTGCGACGGTCTTTTCAGCCCTGCTGTTTTTTACTTCTGAGGGAAATTACACAATAAGGCTCAAAAATATCCTGCCCATCGATTGTTGTACCCGCTGAGGATTCATTCAAGTACATCTATTCGGAGGATGCAATTAAGCATTAACTGGTTATTTCGAACATTATGCTACCTATTTGGGCAACGCCTCCGCCCCTTGCTGACTCTATACGTAATCATTTTGTTCCCAATAACACAAAGATAATGGAGTTATATAAACAACTAATGAAATATTATCGTTAAACCGAAGGTAGATTTTTTAAATTAAAAGGAAGTTCCCTGAATCGATCAACGGACACACCGCCTGTTTCCATAAAGTTCCGGCGAAGAATATTCCCCAGCTCTTTCCGTACTTTTCCTTCCTGTTTCATCTCCTGCATCGCCCGATGCAGGCCGAACTGATCGGTGCTCCCTACCCCTTCAGCTCCAATATCGTCCCGGCGATGTGACGGGTATCGTTGTCCACGTTAAAATAATAGGTAACCAATATCCGACTTTCATCAAGCATGACCGCCCAGGGGTACCCGATGTCGGAAGACCCTCCATCCCTGCGGATAATTATTTCAGGAGCTGTGTTAAAATCGGTGCATTCTCCATTTAGAATGCGGGCTCTTATGCCATAGGGTTCGTGGCGGTAGCCGTAGACAAGGAAAACGCGGTTGTCGGGCAAACGCAGGGCTTGCATCGGGTGTCCCTGGAATCCCATTTTTTGCCATGGCCCAAATGATTTTCCTCCATTCACAGAACGCGCAATAACTGCCTGGTCATCCAGTCCCGATGTCCTCAAGAAAGCCACCAGATCTCCTTTGGGCGTTTCATAAACAGAGGCTTCATTAAACGATGCTTCATCATCCTCCGCTACGGGACAAGAATACTGCCAGGTCTCCCCCTTGTCATCGGACACAAGCAAGTGGGTGGAAGTCTTCCTTATATTGCCAGGATTATCCCCGGCGGCAACAACCCAGAACAGGCGTCCGCTTTCTCCCTCCCACAGAGACCCTCTGTTATAGGCGGGAAGGGGATCGCCGAGGGCTGAATATCTTACTTCCGGCGGTATACTCGGCGGATAGTGTGGTCCATTCCAGGTTTTCCCACCGTTTGTAGATTTCAGGTAGTATCCGCCTAAAAACACCGATCCCCTGGCATTCTTAAAATGGGGAGTTCGTAAATTTTCAATACCCTCTGAATTCACAAAGGCCCAACCATAACTGGTACAGAGAATACGACCATTCTGTAACTGAAGTAAACACGGATCCTGTGATCCTCCGAGAGGATGTGCATACATTAACGACGGCTCCTCGGTCCAGCTTTCCCCGTAGTCGTATGATGTAACCGTAACCAGGTAACT
>NZ_JBEPWZ010000208.1:0-5374 GCF_041642155.1 Fodinibius sp. | reverse complement strand
AAAGAGTGGCTATCCCCTGCTTGAACACCGGGAGACGATCGGTACTGACCGTCACCTGCTGAACGGTACTCAGGATATCAGGATTCTCCGGGTAGTTTTGCAGGGCCTTGAGTCCCGCCTGCCGCACTGTCTGACTCTCATGCTGGAGAGCATCCAGGAAGAGCTGTTCCGTGCCGGCCGCGCCCTGAGTAATACCGGCGAGTGATGTCAGCAGAGCCGCGCGCACCTCCGGTTCCACCTCGCGCTCCAGGGCATCGGTAATGGCGAGCTGCAGATCGGGATTGTCGGTATGCGATCCCAGATTCTTTGCCGCCCGGACACTCTGATCCAGCGATTCGGCATTGCGGAGTTCATATAGCAAAAACGGTACCGGCTTGTGCTCCTCTATTTCAAGCTTGAGTTGGTCCGGAATTTCGAGTCGAGCCGTACGAATATCTGGTGACACTCCTACCGAAATGGCGTCGGTCATGCCGGTAAAGGATATATCTTCAGTCTCGGTTCCTTCGGCATATATTTTATGCAACCGGAGCGTTTTAAGTTCATCATACACGCCCTGGACAGATTTGAAGCCAAGCGCCAACTGTTCTCCGGTTTCATCCAGCTGATAACTCACCCTGTACCGCACGCTGTCAGTCATCGCCTGATCAGCAGATCCCGATGAGGAAGTATCCGCCCGGTCCATGTTCAGTACCTCGGAAGCAACAAACATCGGCTGTCCGCTCAACCGGTACCACAGACCGGCGTAGTCCCTCCAGCCGATAACAGGTGAAAGCTGCTTCATCATTTCCGGATGGGTGTCTCTTATGATCCAATCTTTCGATTGCTCTGTCCACTGCAGCCATCTTTGCTGCCAGGCGTTCCAGCGCTGTGGCCCGAATCGTTCATAGATGCTCTTCCTGGATGTCTGAGGCTGATCTTTGACTTCCACCTCCTGTGTTTCTCCCCCGATCGATTGCTGGAGAAGCGTCTGGTATACCATAATGGCATCAGCCTGACTCCATTGGCCCGCGCGCTGCCTGCTACCTATCCACTGGGCTATAATTCCGCGCAACAGCTGCCGCTGCAGATCACCCCTGTTTTGATAAATAAAAACCGTAGAGCCACCCCATGATTTCATCTCCCATCCGTGATCTTTCAAAACCACAATATTCAGGCGATCGTAAGGGAATTCGGACTGCATCTCCTTTTCAATACTCCCCAGCCCGTCATAAGCCTGTTGCAACAACTGCTGGAGATCCACCTCGCCGGTGAGCTCCTGTTCAACCGCCAGGTTGATTCCCTTGATCCCGTAGGTAGTCGATTGATTTTCAAAGTTTCCGATGGCAAAAGCCAGATCGGATGCGGGCACTTCCGCCTCTGAGGCAAACTGGTACTGTACCACCTCCTCCGAGACGGACTCCTCCCCGGTTTTACGTCCCGTCGCCCAAACGGTATACCCGGCGGGCACCGAAATATTGAAGGACGTTTTCAGCGTAACATGCGGGTTGTCGACCACCGGCACCCAGTGGCGCTGGGACCGCGGAAGCAGGGAAGTCCACACGGTGTTATTGCTATTTTTAAGCAGTCCGAACCGGGGATCGGTACTATAGCGAATCCGCACCTCGTAAGCCTGTCCCTTCTCGGCCGCTTCAGCAAGAGGAATAAGCAGCGAATCGTTGTGCATCCGGAATTCCGCTGACTCCCCATCTACGGAAGCTGAGCTGATATCCATATGGGCAGCATACAAAATAACGGTATCGGCCCCGCTCACATTCGCTTCGATCCGGTACGTTGCAGCGGCGTCTATGCGCAAATTCTGCGGCTGAATCCCCAGCTCGAGTTCCAGTTCGGTAAAATCAAAATCCAGTTTCGGGTAGGGTTGGTGATCAAAGGATTGGGCGTCAAGCTCTGGCACGATCGCCAGCAACAGCCCCCCCAGCAAGACCAGGGAAAGCAGGCTTCGTCTTAAACGTTCCGAAAGCGAATGGGTACGGCTCATAATAGTTGTCAAGATTATTTCCTGTTATTGAAAAAAAGAATATAAGGAGTCTGATGAAATTGCATAAATTTTAAGCATTTATTTCTCACCGGGAATTCTGTTTTGTTCCACTGGTCCAAATGATAAGAAGCTGATTACTGTTATCATATCACATCAACGAATGTAACTCTAAATAATTTTATATCTATGAGTACCATGAAAGCGATGCAAGTACCGGAAGCGGGCGAAGATTTTGAAGCCGTTGAAAAAGAGATTCCTTCCCCCGGCGACAATGAAGTGCTGATCAAAGTGCAGGCCTGCGGCATCTGCCACAGTGATGCTTTTGTCAAAGAGGGCTTGATGCCCGGCATTGACTATCCCCGGGTGCCGGGACATGAGGTAATCGGGACTATAGAAGAGCGCGGCGATACCATCGACCGCTGGGAAAAGGGACAGCGGGTCGGTGTCGGATGGCACGGGGGACACTGCTACAAATGTGAATCCTGTCGAAACGGCGATTTCATCAACTGCGAAAACGGGCAGGTGACCGGCATCCATTTCGACGGCGGGTATGCGGAGTACCTGGTCGCTCCCGAGAGCGCGCTTGCCGCTATTCCCGAATCACTCGACGCGGCTGAAGCGGCGCCCTTGCTTTGTGCCGGCATTACAACTTTTAACGCCCTGCGAAACAGCAGGCTCGAACCCGGCGATACGGTAGCCGTACAGGGTATCGGGGGACTGGGACACCTGGCCGTTCAGTATGCGAATAAGTTCGGATGCAAGGTGGTGGCTCTCTCCCGCGGCGGGGACAAAAAAGAACTCGCTCTCGAACTGGGAGCTCACCAGTACATCGACACCGAAGCGACCAACGCCGCGGAAGAGCTGCAAGCGATGGGGGGCGCCAAGGTCATTTTAGCTACGGCTCCCAACAGTGAGGCTATTTCGTCGGTGGTAGACGGACTGGGGCGCAATGGACAGCTCTTAGTCGTTGCCGCAGCCAATGATCCTATCGAAGTGACGCCCCTGCAGCTTATCATGGGACGCAAGTCCGTATCCGGCTGGCCCAGCGGCGATGCCAGGGATTCGGAAGAGACCCTCAACTTCAGCGCCCTCCAGGATGTTACACCCAAAATTGAAACGTTCCCGCTGGAACAAGCCAACGAAGCTTACGAGCGCATGATCAACAACGAGGCCCGTTTCCGCGTAGTCCTGGATATGGGGTGACTTCTCCGGGTAATTCACAATCCAGGACCGCAGGGATATTTTTTTTCTTAACCTGATGTCCGTACCCAAACAAAACTCTCGCGGCGAGACATTATCTTTTTCAAGAGAAAGTAACCTTGGCCTTGAAAAGTCAGCGTCTCGGGTGGCGGACGCAAGGCGGAGGAATAAGAAAAGTACGGCCTTGAAAATAGGACGAGCCGTTTAGGCAAAGGGGTGCGCTGAGAACCGGATAAAAGAAAAACTGTCTGAGCCACCTGTGGCGGTGAGTTTTTTTCTTTTATTCGAAGCGGCGCCGCCGGCGCCTGGCCGTCCTATTTTCTCAGCCTTGACCTTTTCCGCACCTTTTGGGTCAAGCCAAAAGGTGCAAGAAAATCGTCGTTGAAAAAAATGGAACATACGTTAAGCCAGAACCACAACAACCACATCCATAAGGTTATTGCCCGTGGGACCCGTTTTCAGCAAGGTGTCCATTCGTTCGTGAAAATGGTAGGTGTCATTATTTCGGAGGTACTCATCCGGCTCCAGACCCCGCTCCCGGGCCCTTCGGATCGTATTGCCGTCCACCACCGCACCGGCAGCATCCGTGGGGCCGTCAACGCCATCGGTGCCGGCGCTCAGCCAGCTGATCTGTTCATCGAAATCCGCAATCTTTAGCGCCCCGCGAAGCGCCAGCTCCTGGTTGCGTCCCCCTTTGCCGCTGCCGGTGACCTGCACCGTGCTTTCTCCATAAAAAAGGAGAAGCTGCGGGTCGGTCGTATCCTTTGAGATATGAGAATTAATCTCGTCAGCGATATAATTCGCTACTTCCTCTACATCATCATTAAACGGCTCGTCAGCAACTATGGCCCGGTAACCATCTTCCCGCGCGATATCCGCTGCGCGGTGGACAAACGTCCGGGCCGAGCTTATGATATACTGCTTGTGCTCCCGGACAGGTTCATCCTCCGGCCGCACCACTTCCGGCATCTCTCCGTCAATCCCCTTTTCTATGTGAAGACGTACCGCATCGGGAAGTATATCCCACAGCTCGTACTCCAGCAGCACATGATAGGTATCCTGGAAGGTAGAATAATCGGGGGTCGTGGGACCGCTTCCAATGATGGCGGGATCATCGCCCGGTACATCGGAAATAATCAGATCAATGAGCGTGGCTCCCCCCGGCACATAGCGGAGCAGCTGTCCCCCTTTGATTCGGCTGCAATGCTTGCGTACCGTATTGATCTCATGAATCGAGGCCCCGGAGTTGTTCAGCAGATCATAGGTTTTATTAAGCTCTTCGATCCCTATACCCTCGGCCGGCCAGCACATGAGCGACGAGGTGCCCCCCGAGATAAGCATTAACACCAGGGCATCTTCCGGCATGCGATCCAGGTATTCCGCAGCCGCACGTCCCGCCTCCAGGCTTCGCTCATCCGGTACGGGGTGAGCGGCCGTAATCACCTCATCGGCCCCGCAGTCCGAGGCTGCCCCGGCATCCGGGGTGATCACAAGGCTGCCCGCTTCCTGCTCGCCCAGGACATCGTGTGCACTTTCATACATGGGGACGGACGCCTTGCCCACCGCCAGTATATATACGGGATGACCTTTCGTGGAAAATTCCGATTCTCCCACCCTCAGCTGCTCTCCCTTCAATGCTAAATGCTGCGAGACCGCTTTCTCCGGGGAGCAAACCGCAAGGGTCTTTTCAAAGAGATCAAAGAGGTAAGAGGAAATTTGTGACCTATCTAATTTCATTGTAGCATTCAAAATTTATATTACCATTCCGCTCAAAGTTAGAAACAATTTCGCTCTGCATTAATTCGTATTTCTATGGGTTAAAATTGAAATACTTATATCATCTCAAGTAATTAATTCCCAGATCCTATAATACTGCACCGCCCCACCTAACCCGGACCATTCACTGGCAGAAGCCTTTGAAAAAACCATTCATGAATTATCCGGGTTAAACACCTCAAGCACCTCCGGCAACAGCGACCGGCTGCATGAAAACCCATTACCCGATTCAATGGTTTCCTGTCCCGAGGTATCACAAAAGATTCCGCCGGCTTCCCGGAGAATAGGCAACAGCGGCGCAGCATCCCAAATGTGCAGCTCGGGATCAAACATCAAATCCGCCCGCCCGGTCGCCACCATCATGTGTCCGTATGCATCCCCCCAGGTCCGGTGGAGGCGCGTCTCCTCAATCAGCGCATC
>NZ_JBEPWZ010000207.1:0-5396 GCF_041642155.1 Fodinibius sp. | reverse complement strand
CACCATGACCAAAATATTTAACATGGTACGACAGGTGCGGGAGCACTCCGATATTCCGATCATCTTAATGGGATATATCAATCCCGTGTTGCGGTACGGCATCAACGCCTTTTGTGAAGAAGCGGCCACAGCGGGAGTCGACGGTCTTATTATCCCGGATATTCCCCTTGAGGAGTCCGGAATAATGGCTGACAAGGCAACGGAACAGGGACTCCCCCTCGTTTACCTGGTAGCTCCCAATACCCCGGACGAACGGATGCGTAAAATTGATGCGCTGTCAGAGGGTTTTGTATATTGTGTGTCCGTAACCGGGGTAACCGGTGCCCGTGAGGGGGAGGAAGTGGCCCAATCGGTACAGCGTTTTATTGACCGGGTCAAGCAGAATGTAACCCGTAATCCCAAAATGGTCGGATTCGGCATCAAATCGCATGAAGATGCCCGGCGCATTGCGGCAGATATGGATGGTTTTATCGTCGGCAGCGCACTTATCGATACTATCAGAAAGTCGTATCCGCGAGAGGGATGGAAGGATGAGGTGTTTGCTTTTGTTCATTCGTTAAAGTATGGTTAGTCTTAATTTCAAAACAGATTGCATAGCTATGAAAGTATTTTTAAAAATAACGGTGTTGCTAATTATTACAGCTGCCTGGATGGGCTGTGAAGGAGATTACCGGCAGGAGGCGAGAGGAAGTTACGGAGAAGTCGTAGTAGTCATGGATTCCACCCAATGGGAAAGTCAAACTGCTCAGGCGATCCGCGAGACCTACGGCCGGCATATCCTGACCCTTCCATCGGGACAACCCCTGTACGACCTTCGGTTCCGGGAGTTTAAGAACGACGACCAGCTGGAGCAGCTCAAAAGAAACAAAAACCTGATTATAGCGGCTCCTATTGACGACACCACCAACACGGCGCGGTGGATCCGGGCCCTCCTGAGTGACGAAGTAGAAGCGCAGGTGCGAAGTAACGAGTCGTTTGCTTTTCCCATGCAGAACCAGTGGTACCAGGATCAGTGGACGATGATCCTGACGGCCCCCGGCGATTCGGCCCTGGCTGAGCAGATCCATAACTCCGAGAAGACGCTGACGGATAACCTGCTCCGCAAGGAGTTCGAGCGCTGGGAGGAAGAGATCTACGGGCAGGGCGAGCAGGAGGCCCTGGCCGACACCATCCGGGCCAACCACGGGTGGAAGATCCGGGTACAGCACGACTGGCAGCTGGGGCTTGATACCACCTACAGCGAGGACGGAGAGCAGCAGCACTTCCTGACCATGCGCCGTCCGCTCCCGGAAAACGACCGCTGGTTTTGGGCCTGGTGGAAAAATGACGTGGAGGATATTTCGTTCCTGGATGACGACTGGATTAACGCCAAGCGCGATTCGTTGACCCGGCAATGGATCCGGGGAAGCCGGGACAGCTCTTATGTGACCACCGAATACGGCCGGCCCGTGGAAACCGAATCGTTCCGGATGAATGGCTACCTGGCGCATGAGACGCTGGGCACCTGGCGGATGACCAAGGATGCGATGGGGGGACCCTTTGCGAACCTGACGGTCTATGACGAGCAGAACGACCGGCTGTTTTTGCTGGAGTTCGGGCAGTTCGCCCCCAAATACAACAAGCGGCGGTTTGTGCGCCAGTTCCGGACCATGCTGCGCACCTTTACCACCGATTCGACGTGGCAGAGCGGATCGGGCGGCGGGGGACAATAACACCGATGATATTGGTTTTTTGACGCCTCAGGTTTTGGGCAAAAATATTCGACCGGTAGCCCATTTTTTCGGCCTGATTCCGGACTTTCCGAATTGTTTTGTTGCTGATAGTGGGATGTTCTTTCAGGCTTCGGCTTACGGTGGAAGGGGAAACTTCCAGGGCTTTTGCAATATCGTAAATTGTGACGTTCGGTTTTTGAGAGTGTTCGGCTATTTTTTTGCGCAATATTATGAACTTTTTATTATAAAAAATTATGCAACCGGTTGTTTTAAAGAAGGGAGTTTTAGTATTATCTATTAAAGATTCATGTAAAAAGGCTCCAGGAAGGCTGGAAACCGATAATAGTCACAGATAATCATTGATCATTGATTATAGTAGTACCTGTTTATTACATTGGTTATATAACTGAAAAATAACCAGGTATCTGAAACTAAAAAATGAAACCCATGAAAAAGTTCTCTTTAAAAAGTTGTGCACTACTCTTGTTGTTATCAGTGGCTTGTTATTCGTGTGCCGATTCTGATTCCGAAAATGACAGTGAGACCAGAAACGGCTTTACCGGCGCGGATAACGAGGTGAAGCTTATGACGGTGGATCCGGGCCATTTCCATGCGGGGTTGGTACAAAAGTATAGTTACGATCAGGTTGATTCCGTATCGTACGTTTATGCACCGGAGGGGTCCGATGGACTGGAGCGGCATTTGGACATGATTGAACAGTATAACAACCGGGAGGAGGACCCTGCCAATTGGGTGGTGGAGGTGTACAGCGGACCTGATTTTTTTGAGAAAATGATTGAGAAGCAGCCGGGGAACGTGGTGGTTTTAGCCGGTAACAACGCCAAGAAAACAGAGTATATCAAACGATCGGTGGATGCGGGATTGAACGTGCTATCGGATAAGCCGATGGTCATAAAGCCGGACCGCTTTCCGATGCTCAGGGAGGCATTGTCACAGGCTGATGAAAAGGGAGTCCTCCTCTATGATATCATGACGGAACGGTTTGAAATCACCACTCTCCTGCAGCGCACGCTTTCTCAGTATCCGGACGTTTTTGGCAGCCTGGAGAAAGGGACTCCGGAGAATCCGGCTATTACCAAGGAAAGTGTTCACCATTTCTTCAAATATGTTTCGGGTCAGCCGTTAATCCGTCCGGGCTGGTATTTTGATGTGGATCAGCAGGGTGAGGCTATTGTAGATGTGTCCACCCATCTGGTGGATATGATTCTCTGGGAGACGTTTCCGGGAGAAGGGATTGACACTTCGGATGTTGAGGTGGTGCAGGCCGACCGGTGGGTCACCGAAATGACGCCCGGTGAGTTTGAAAAAGTGACACAGATGGAACCGTATCCCGATTACCTGCAGGAGGATCTGGATGAGGAAGATAATTTACAGGTCTTTGCCAACGGTTCCTTTGTTTTTGAGGTCAAGGGCGTTCACGGAAAGGTATCGGTTGAATGGGACTACCAGGCCCCGGAAGGGACGGGCGATACCCACTATTCGATCATGCGCGGGAGCAAGGCCAACCTGGTGATTCGCCAGGGCGAGGAGCAGGACTACGTGCCGACGTTATACGTGGAGCCGCTGTCGGAAAATATCGGCGAAGAGTATGAAGACGCGCTCCGGGACGCTATTGATGAGATTGCCCGGGAATATTCGGGCGTTTCCCTTTCCGAGACGTCCGCCGGCTGGCAGGTTGTGATTCCGGATGAGCATAGAGTGGGACACGAAGCCCATTTTGCCCAGGTGACCGAGCAGTATCTGCAGTACCTGGTGGAGGGGGAAATCCCCGAGTGGGAGCGGAAAAACCTACTGACAAAATACTACCTGACGACCCAGGCGTATAAAAAAAGCAGGTAAGCTGTGTCAAATGCTGCACCTGCCGCATAATAAAATCCTGCTTAAAGAAGGCCATGGTACGGGGACGCTATAGTACATTCATGTTACGTCAGGTTCTCGGTCTTGGCTTTGGATGCTTCCGCCATCTCCCGATGATATTGCCGGAGTTTTTCAGCAAGGCGGGCGTCTTCCATACTCAGCATCCGTATGGCAAGCAGGGCCGCATTCCCGGCTTTTCCGATAGCTACCGTTGCCACTGGCACCCCCGGGGGCATCTGAACGATCGAGTACAGACTGTCAATACCGCTCAGGGTACTTGTTTTAATGGGGACCCCAATCACCGGCAGGGTCGTATGGGCGGCGGTCATGCCGGGCAGATGGGCCGCTCCTCCGGCTCCGGCAATGATGACCCGGATACCGCGGCCACGTGCCTCTTTCCCGTAGCCGGCCATCATATCGGGGGTTCGGTGGGCGGAAACCACTTTCTTTTCATAGGGGATGTCGAATTCTTCCAGGATATTGCAGGCTTCTTTCATGGTAGGCCAGTCGCTGTCGCTTCCCATGATGACCCCCACTTTTGCTGGTTGATTGTCACTCATTGTTTCTAAAATTAAATTGAAATTTCCTGTGTTTTCATTCGGGCCTCTTCGTACGTGGAATCCAACTCCTCGCCCAGAAGTGTATAATGTGCCATCTTGCGGCCGGGTCTGCTATCCAGCTTGCCATAGATGTGCAGGTGCCCGTCAGTCGCCCGCAGGGCATCCAGTGCCTGATCCACTTGCGCATAGCGCTTGTTGGTTCCCAGCAGGTTGATCATTGCCACGGCCGGCTTCCGCAGTTCGGCGGATCCGAGGGGGAGTCCCAGCACAGCCCGTACATGATTTTCGAACTGGGAAGTTATGCAGCCCTCGATGGTATAATGTCCCGAGTTATGGGGACGCGGAGCCGACTCATTGAGCAGCAGTTCACCCTCATGTGTCAGAAAAAATTCGAAAGCATAAAGGCCTTTCCCGTCAATGGCTTCTGCAGCCTGAACGGCCATCTGTTGGGCTTCTTTCTGAATCGAAGGGTCGACCGGAGCCGGCGTTTTAAGAGCTACACAGATATGGTTCTCCTGTACGGTTTCGCAGCAGGGATAGACGACGTGTCCCGTTTCGTTGCGAGCGACCTGTACGGCCAGTTCATGGGTGAAGTCGACAAAAGATTCCGCAATTATATCATGTCCCTCGTTCCCGCCCAGCCGGGCGAAGGCCGCTCTCGCTTCTTCCAGGTCGTGAACGGTTTCGTTGCCAAAGCCGTCATATCCTCCTTTGGATGACTTTAACAGACAGGGCCATCCGTGCTCGGCCCCGAATGACTTCAGGTCTTCCTCACCTTCAACCAAAGCGTAGGGAGTCACGGTGATGCCTGCCTGTTCGAAAGTCTTTTTTTCAATAAGCTTATTTTCAATAAGCGCAAAGGTTTGGGGGGAGGGGTAGATGGGTGTTCCGCTTGCTTTCTGTGCGCGGGACAGCACTTCCGAATCAATAAACTCGTTTTCCAGGGTAAGTACATCGCACGAACGGGCAAAGGCGGAGAGATCGCCGGCCGATTCGAAAGATCCCGTCTGTGAATGAGGCGTCATAAACTGGACAGGCTCGTTCTCGGGACGGTCTGAAAAAACGCCTACTTGTATACCGTAGCGAAATGCCTGCAGCGCGGACATGCGTGCCAGCTGTCCCGCTCCCAGAAAACCAAGCCTGAAATTGGCCGATAAAGGATTCCTGCTCATTGAATCATCATGGTTAAGTTTAAATTTTGAGGCAAAACATAAGCATTTTTCGGATGGGAATTAAGCGTTGGCAT
>NZ_JBEPWZ010000206.1:0-5405 GCF_041642155.1 Fodinibius sp. | reverse complement strand
TACTTGATTTTTTTAGACGAGGAAACCCTCACGTTGTTTGCGGTCCAGAAACGGGAGGATAGCTATGACGACAAGGAGGTCGCCTCGAATGCGGTTGTACGAAAATGGTGGGAGTACATGAAGGATATCATGGAAACCAACCCGGATCATTCGCCGGTTGCAACACCTTTGCAGGAGGTCTTTCATATGGATTGATTATTAAAAATATTTGGCTTACCCGTATCTTTCATCCCGAATGTCATGACTTTATCATATTTATTAAAGCAGCTTTTTCTTCCCATTAAAGCGAGACGTGGAATTGGGGTCGCAGGGTTGTCCGCTGTTCTATTGGGAGGTAACGGCGAACCTGGTCCGGCCACTACGGTGGCTGTCCCCGGTTGACCGGGCGTTTTGGATAGCCGGTTTTAAGCCGGAAAACGGATATACAGAAGTTAGGGTCCGATCGACACCTCAATGAAATCCACTCGGTAATGATGAGTAACGTAAATCGACTTACACTTATACTGCTAACAACAAGAGCCCGTCCCGATTGCCGGCGAGGGGGATTCAGGTTCACTACGTAGTAAAATAAAAACAAAAAAAAGAATAGTAGATCAAACAGATCGCTGTCTCTTTTAAGATGAAGACAAGAGATTAACCTGTATTTTTCACCAATTAAAATTTGAGATAGCCAAAAGCTTCTAAGTTGCTGTGAGTTATAGTTATATTATAGAACAGCAGCAGAACCTTCACAGAGTCACAGCTGTACGATGAGTTCCTCCGCGTTGAATCTACCCGGCTGAGTATCGGATTCAAAGCAGGGAGGTTTATTTCACACATTTTTGTGGCTCACCTGGCTGATGAGCAATTTTTATAGTGTGAGGAGCGGGTGAAGTGACCGGATAAATTATTTGGAAAAGTATTTTTATCAATAGAAATAGGAATTTGCTGGAAGATTAAATAAGAATGGCTGAAGGTTTTTTGCAGCGGTTGGATACCCGTCTCGACGCTATCGATGAGTATGAGCGCGAGCCCGTGCCGGAAAGCAAGCTGAAAGGCTGGAAGGGATTTCTCGGCATGTACGCCGGCGAGCATACGGCCGGCACGGAATTTGTTATCGGCCCTCTGTTTGTGGCCCACGGTGTGGCTGCGGTGGATTTGATCTGGGGGCTGATTTTGGGGAATATCCTGGCCGTACTGAGCTGGGCTTTCTTATGTGCTCCGGTTGCGGTAAAGACCAAATTAACACTATACTGGCAGCTCCGGAAGATATGTGGGTCAAAACTTGCGCTTATATACAATATTGTCAATGCCCTGATGTTTTGCTTCCTGGCGGGATCCATGATTGCCGTGTCCGCGACGGCGGTGGGCTTGCCGTTTGGCATCGCCATGCCGGCGCTGGGCGACTGGCTGCCTACCAGTTTGGGATGGATCATCACGGTTTTTGTAGTGGGACTGGTCATAACCATCGTAGCCATATTGGGATATGACTATGTGGCGCGGTTTGCCAATATCTCGTTTCCCTGGATGATCCTGGTGTTTATTGCAGCCGCACTGGCCGTTCTTCCGCAGCTCGGCGTTACCTCGGTTTCCGATTTTTGGCCCGTGGCTAAAGAAGGTATATGGACCGGCATTCCGGCAGAGGGACAAAGCAAATTTACTTTCTGGCATGTGATGTTTTTTGCGTGGTTTGCCAATATGGCGATGCACATCGGGATGTCGGACATGTCCATTCTGCGCTTTGCAGAAAAATGGCAGTATGGATTTTCGTCGGCTACGGGCATGTTCTTCGGCCATTTTATAGCCTGGATGGCATCAGGAATTTTAACGGCGGCCGCGGCGGGAGCTATCGCACCGGGCATTATTGCCTATAACAGCGCGGGTATCGCAGGGGCTGTTTGCGTGGTCATCGCAGGATGGACCACAGCCAACCCGACGATCTACCGGGCGGGACTGGCGTTTCAGTCGGTTACGCCGGATTGGAAGCGCTGGAAGGTGACATTGTTTACCGGTCTGGTTACGACTATCTTTGCTTGTTTTCCAGCGCTGGTCATGAAACTGTTGGATTTTGTAGCGCTGTACGGGCTAATATTGATGCCGATGGGAGCGGTCATATTTTTGGATGTCATGATTTTTCCCATATTTAGTATGAGGAGCAACCTGGCAGAAATAACGGGACTGGATTTCAATTGGGCGGCGGGATTGACCTGGTTTGTGACGCTCCTGCTGTGCCTGTTTATCTACCTGTACATGGGAATTGAAATTTTCTTCCTGGGGCTGCCCGGCTGGTTTATCGCAGCCCTACTGTACGTCGGAATCAGTATCCTTTACCAGAAAAAACTGCAGCCTGTACCGGCGTAAGGGGACCTGTTTATGGAAAGCACTCTGGATTAATGGTTAGATGGTCTGATTCCCCGATTCTTTGGATCGGAAATGATAAGTAACGTTTTGCGGAGCAAAATAGGATGAATACCCTATGGCTCTGCCTCGAGGTAGTTTAATGGCAAACTTTAACAATAATACCATATATTTTTTTTAAAACAATACAAAGAACTTAACCAGAATAAGGCAACTACACATCACAAGCATAAGGATATGAATATGGAAACAAGTACCACACAAAAATATTTTCGACGCGTAGAAAGCAAATGGGACGACCGGGAAGCGGAGGGCAAAGACCCGCTGGCCAGCCTGGTATATCGTTCCAACCTGTTGGGAAGCGACTCCTATATCAACAACACGGGGGGTGGCAATACCTCCAGCAAGGTAATGGAGGAAGATCCCATCAGCGGAGAAGAAGCGGAAGTGCTCTGGGTGAAAGGATCGGGCGGCGACCTGCGCACCGCCACCAAGCCCAACTTTGCCTCTTTGTACCAGCAAAAGCTGCTGAAGCTACAGGACATCTATCACAGCATGGAAGAGACGGGACTTAAGACCCCGGCCGAAGATTCCATGACAGAGATGTATCCGCACTGTACGTTTAACCTGAACCCGCGGGCGCCTTCTATTGATACGCCCCTGCACAGCTTTATCCCGTATAAATATGTGGATCACACGCACCCGGTTCCGGTCATAGCCATCGCTACGGCGGATAACGGGCCCGAACTTATGCGGGAGGTCTATGGCGATGAAGTGGAATGGGTAGACTGGATGCGTCCCGGTTTTGAACTGGGACTGAAGCTCCAGGAAGTCATCGAGGAGAATCCCGGCATCCGGGGTATTATCCTCGGGGGACACGGCCTGATTAACTGGGCGGACGATGAAAAAGAGTGCTACGAAACCAGCATCGAACTGATCAACAAGGCGGCCGACTATCTCAATGAACATGAACGGGGAAGCGATTCCTTTGGGGGACCCCGGTATGAATCACTGGAGAAGGAAGAACGCCGGGAGGTCCTGGCGGAGATCCTGCCGTTTTTGCGGGGACAGGTGAGTCAGGAGAACCAGTTTATCGGTACGGTGCAGGATGATGAGGTGACGCTCCAGTTTATTAACGCCGAAGATGCGCCGCGGCTTGCCGAATTGGGCACCTCCTGTCCCGATCACTTTTTGAGAACCAAGATCAAGCCGTTGTATGTGGAGTGGGACCCGCAGAGGGATTCGATGGAGGATCTTAAGGGGGCCGTCACCGCAGGACTCCAACAATATCGCGAGGACTATGCGGAATACTATAACAGTCATCGCGATGAAGATTCCCCGGATATGCGCGATCCGAACCCGACGGTGATCCTTATACCCGGACTGGGTATGATTGCCTGGGGTAAAAACAAAAGCGAATCGCGGGTGACTGCCGAGTTCTATACTGCGGCCATCGGCGTGATGCGGGGAGCCGAATCGGTGGCAAATTATACGGCCCTGCCCAAGCAGGAAGCCTACGATATCGAGTACTGGGCGCTCGAAGAAGCCAAGCTGCAGCGCATGCCGCCGGAAAGCGAGTTGTCCCGACAGGTGATCGCCGTAATCGGGGCCGGGAGCGGCATTGGCAAAGCCCTGGTCTCTCGCCTGATTGAGGAAGGGGGGACGGTGGCTGCACTTGATCTGAATGAAGAAACTGCCAAAGCAACGGCTGAGGACGTGCTCGGCGAGATCGGCATGGGCATTGGCGTGGCAGGCTCCGATATCAGCGGATCCGGGGATATCATCGGGCTGGGATGCGATATTACGGACCGACAGTCGGTTCAGCAGGCCCTGCATGATATTACGATAGCGTACGGGGGACTTGATAATGTGGCCGTGACGGCCGGCTTGTACCCGACGCCCGATCAGAATGGCGATGTGAACGATGTGGCATGGGATAACAGCTTTGCCGTAAACGTGAAAGGCAATTATATTGTGGCGGATGAAGTGGCTGACATATGGAAGGCCCAGAACCTCGACGGGAGCATGGTTATCACCACCAGCGCCAACGCCGTCGTCCCGAAAGCGGGAAGCATGGCCTACGACACCAGTAAGTCGGCGGCCAATCACCTGATCCGTGAACTTGCGATTGAACTGGCTCCCCGGGTGCGTGTAAACGGCGTTGCGCCGGCCACCGTGGTGGAAGGCAGCAGCATGTTCCCGCGCGACCGGGTAATCGCCTCGCTGACCAAATACGGCCTTGATTTCGATGAGGAGGAAAGCACCGAGTCGCTGCGTGAAAAACTGGCTGATTTTTATGCCAGCCGCACGCTAACCAAGCAGCCCATCACGCTGGATCAGCAGACGGAGGCGATCTACTCGCTCATCAGTTCGAGATACGAGAACACGACGGGACATATTCTCCCGGTTGACGGCGGACTCAAAGAAGCTTTTTTAAGATAACAGATCAGTGGAAAGTAAAAAGTAGATAGTAAATAGTTGAAAGCTTAACGTCGTGCGTGGTAAGCAGAATGAGGCCTATGCTGATTACCACGCTTGACCCTGCACGGTGTCGACATGCTGCCCGGCGCGCAGGAAAACCAGGCATACGGATCGTCACATGAATGTCACGCTTAAAATAGTATCTTTCTTCGGGCTGGGATTGACGGTGGTACCGTCTATTCTGGTATTCCTGCAGTATCTTTCCATGGAGGATCACAAGCTTTATATGATCTTCGGCATGATACTCTGGTTTGCGACCAGCCCGTTCTGGATGAAGGAACAGAAGCTATAGAAGTCCGCAGCTGCAGGTTTACACAGCTAACGGCCGGTGATTGTGGCCATATATTGAACAGCGAGTCCCTCCTGGGGAGAAGGTGCACAGGAGAATTGATTCGTTCCGTCAGTTCGCATAATATAGCACTTTGAAAAACCAGGAATTTTGGACAGCATCAAAGCCTGAACGCAGTTAAAAACGTAGCATATGAAGGCATATGTGAGGATATTGACTGCGTAAAAATACAGAAATTGACCAAACGAACGGTTTAACAGCGTTCTCTAATAAATAAAAATAAGGATGTAACGAATAC
>NZ_JBEPWZ010000205.1:0-5415 GCF_041642155.1 Fodinibius sp. | reverse complement strand
AGCCCAATTCGCTCATTTCCTGGATGCCAAAGCCAATATCCGCTTTCTGGAGGATGAGGGGAAGCCCTGCCCTGAAATTACGGTTAAAAAAATCGGCGGCCACACTAAACATTCCCAGCTTCTTCTGTTTGACGACGGGGAGCAAAAATATCTTATGGCCGGAGATGTATTAGCCAATCGCGGCGAGGTGAACAGGACGTTTGAGGCTAAATATGACTACGATGCCGAGCGTAGCATGGAGATACGGAAAGAACTGACACGCAAAGCATACGAGGAAGGCTTTACCATCATGGGATACCATGATAGTCATCATCCTCTCTTCAGGTTGACCGGTTATGATGAACAACAGGGGTACAAGATTGAACCTGTTTAAAAATAGCATCCATCGGACAGTACCATCCCCAGGCAGCTGACCTCTGTCACCGATTGGCGCATCACAGGATTAATCATATCAATACACTATGTCGGTCCCCGATTTTGCAGAAAGCATAGCGCGGTATTTAAGAACCAACAACATGCCCGCTCCTATCGAAGCGGCGGTTATCCTGGGATCCGGGCTGGGCGGGTTTGCGGATCACATCGAACACCCCCGGGTCCTCCCCTACGCCGGTATTCCCGGGATGCCTCAACCTTCGGTGGGGGGACACAAGGGCCAGCTTGTCGTCGGGACCGTCGGGGGGCGGACCGTAATGGCTTTCTCGGGCCGTTTCCACCACTACGAGGGGTTTTCCTTTGCACAGGCGGCGACGCCGGTTTACCTGGCCAAAAGGCTGGGGGCCCGGAAGCTGATTATTTCGAATGCCGCCGGTGCAATCAATACCTCTTTTTCCGTCGGCGACCTGATGGTCATCGAGGATGTCATCCGGGGCAATCTACTGATCTCTCCAGCCGGATACCCCCGTCACCCCTACCGGCATCACCGGTGGGTGGATACCGTGTGCTCGCTGGCTGCCGGTCTAAATCTGTCAACCCGGCAGGGGACGTATATCTATGCCAAGGGACCGAATTATGAGACCAAGGCCGAAATCCGTGCCTTTCGCCGGATGGGAGCCGACGCCGTCGGGATGTCCACCGCTCCGGAGCTCTTTGAGGCCGCCCGCCTGGAGCTGAAGTCTGTTGGGGTCTCGCTCATCAGTAATATGGCCTCGGGGGTGACCGGCAACAAGCTTAACCACGAGGAAGTCAAAGCTGTCGCCGAAAACCGGAAAGAGGATTTTGTCAGGCTGGTAAAAGCGCTTATCGAACAATTTTAGACAGGAGATGAATACGGATTTTCCGCGGGGACATCTTTGGTAAAAAGGGCGTTTCTTCTTTTTGGAAAAACCAGTGATTGTCCCCAACCCGTGGCACGAATTAGGTTGTATTTATATTTACAGGCTGGAATTTTTGGCCTTGCTGTGCTAAGTTTATAATTTGCTGGATTTCAATTACTTACGGTGGCTATATCGCTCCAGGTATTCGTCCAGCTTTAATTTTCTCCGGGCACTTTGACTGGTCATATAGCGTGTTTTCCCAAAAACGGGACGTTCCTGCCACGCCCGGTCAAACCGGCCAAAACACCAAAAAATGCCGGAGTAACTGTTGGGATCGCGTCCGTCTATTGCATATCGGTTGTTGAGTTCAATCAGGTAGGCCAGTGCAATTTCCGGATTGGGCGTCCACTGCATGACGTTCTTTCCCCAGAGCATGCGCAGGTAGTTGTGCATCACACCTTCTTCACGAAGTTGAGTCTGGGCCGCATTCCAGAGCTCATCGTGGGTCTGCGATTGCGCCAGCTCTTCCAATTCATAGATATAATCCCGCGGGTCGTCCCTGTGTTTTTCCAGCGTCTCCATCGCCCAGCCGGGCAGCGACTCATACTGGTCATAAGCCGGCTCATGGTGCGCAAAATGAAAGCCCACCTCACGCCAGGTGATCAGCTGATCCAAAAAATGATCAATGTTGTGGTTTCCGTTAAAAAAACCGCCGGTGGATCCGCTGTTAAAGGTAATGTTATCCAGATCCCAATTTTCGGGCTGATGATCCAGTACCGCTTTTACCACTTCATACTCCGATATTTTTCCGAAGTGCAGCCAGGGACTCAACCCGCTGGTGGCGTCCGCATCCGGATCGTTGCGTTTGTCACCGTAGTGTTTCAGATTGTTCCGGATAAAACGGTTGAGTTGTCCCACTGCCGCCTGGCGGGTTCCCTTTAGCTCAACCGGGGCAACATCATGATCAATATCCAGCATAGCTATAAAACCCGCCGGATTGGCTATGCAGTCCAGGCTTTTCTGCCTTATTTCCCTTTGCTCCCTGGTCCAGTCGAGGGGGGACCGATTTTTCAGATCATCCATCGGGTATTGTTTCGGAGGCGAGGTAAAACACTCCACAAAATGCCGCTGCATAATCTTTCGGAAAAAGTAGGCGTTATAAGGGGCCTTCTCCGTCAACCCAAGGGGAATAAGTCCGTTGGAATCGACGGTGATAAAAGCAATGTCCAGCTCTTCGGCCAATATGTTGTTGCGATCCCGAATAAAATACACGGGGTACTCATCGGTAACCAAACAGCAGGCTCCATCAAAAAGACCCTCTAATATCGCCCGGCTTTCTCCCTCCTCCTCTTCTACAACGGGGAGCCAGTTGATCTCTTTCTGCTCTGCGATATCTCGATGCTCTGCCATCCCTTCCAGGTAAAAGGCATGGATACGATCGGAAGCCCAGGGATAATCGCATGCCAATTCTTCATAAATGAGCAACATCTTATCCAGCTTATTAGCCCATGATACGGCATATTCAAGCGCATAATTGTACTCGAACCGATGACTGGTCTGCATCCAGTACAGCACGTAATCACCCCCCGGGTCGGGCCCGCGGCCATTTCGATCAAAAATACGGCTGGCGTTAATATTTTCCATAGGCTGCCTGGCTCATTCATTCCTCATTCTTCTGTTTCCTCCCCAAAAAGATGCCGCCATATCACTTCCCGGACATCGGTCGGCTGCAGGTAATATTCGGGGAGATGATGCTCCTGCCTGGTGGCCAGGAGCGGACTGCCCTGCGGGTCTGCAGAAATCCGGCCGTGCGATCCTTTGACCGCCCGGCCATTCGTGGGGATCAGATCCATTATATACCGGAAACCCAGTTTTTTCTGCAGCAGCCGCAGTCCCGCCTTGAGCCTGGGAAAGGTGATCTCCGGGTCCAGTATCATTTCGGCCGGATCGTAGCCGGGCTTGGCGTGGATATCCACCGTCGGGGCAAAGTCCGGGGCTTTATCATCGTCCAGCCAGTAGTAGTAGGTGAACCAGGCATCGGGACTGGCAACAGCCACCAGCTCCCCGGAACGCGGGTGGTCAAGGTGATATTTTTTCTTGCCTTCCTTCCCCAGGACCGTTTCGACCCCCGGCACCGCTTCCAGCATTTCCCTTACCGGTTCGATATCGGCCGGATCTTCGATATAGACATGGGCCACCTGGTGATCAGCCACCGCAAAAGCACCGCTGGCCCCGGCATCCAGCACTTCGCCCCCCCACTCCTCCCGTACGGTGATATACCCTTCTTTCCGCAGCACTCTGTTTAGCGAAACAGGCTGATTGACCGATGTGATGCCGTATTCCGATAATACAATCACCCCGGTATCCCGCTGCTCGTAATAGGTAATCAGGTCTTCGCATACCCGGTCAATTTCCCGGAGGTCATTTTGTATATTTTCGGTATCGGGTCCCACACGCTGCAGGCAATAATCCAGATGAGGCAAATAGACCAGCGTCAGGGTGGGATCGTATTCTTCGGTTATTATTTTAGCCGCATCGGCAATCCACCGGCTGGAATCGATGGTGGTATTGGGTCCCCAGAAATTAAAGAGCGGGAACTGGCCCAGTTCATCCTGCAGCTTGTCCCGCATCGACATCGGCTTTGCGTAGATATCAGGCACCTTCACCCCGTCTTTCCGGTACATGGGTCGCTCTACCGCCACATAATCCGCGCCCGAGTAGGTCGCATACCGCCAGAAAATATTGGCGCAGGTAAAGTCCGGATCCCGCCGGCGGGCGATATCCCAAACCGCCGGTTGTTGAATCAGCTTGCCGGAACGCATCCAAAAACGGATTTCGCCCGTATCCCGGAAATACCAGCCATTGCCCACTACTCCGTGCTCGTCGGGCATGGTCCCGGTCAGGTAGGTCGCCTGGACGGGACAGGTGACCGCCGGCAGCATCGACTTTACGGTGGCGGACTTGCCTTCGTCAACCCATCGCTGTAGAAAAGGGGTATGTTCGCCAATCAGATCCGGTGTTAAACCGACTACATTCAGTACTGCTGTTTTTTTCATGGTCATTATATATCAGTCTTTTGACGCATCCTGCGGTTCGATTTAAATAGTCCCAAACATGAGTTCAGGTAGTATCTCCATCCCCGCCCCCCCCACTCTGGTCAGGGAATCCCTTTACCTGAACAAAATACTTTTTGCCTGACGACCTGTTTGGCTGTATGAACGGTTTTTCAGCGGCCTCTATAAGACACTCTTTGGGTCAAACATGGATTCATGCCAAGCTCTTTTCCATCTGTCCGGTAAATACACTACGTTACCCTTCTTCAAGTTCATCGAGCACCCATCGAAATTCCCGTTCGATGGAGTCGGCAGAATCTTTTTTGAGCTTTTCCGGTAAGACCTCCCAGGTATAGGTTTCTATTTCAAAATGCCGGCACATCGTAGTGTTTTCTTTCAAAAAGTTCAGGCTTTTCCGTATATCCGACTGCGTGGAATTCAGTCCCCCGTAGGCGTCCACAAAAAGGGGCACATGATAGTGAATGCGCCACTCCCGGGCCCGCCCGTCAAAAATATGCGGCAGGGCCTGATCCAGATCGCGATACCGGGAAAGAGAGCCATCCCCCCGGCGCTCCACCACCTGGTGCAGGTAGGTAGATTCATCAAAATTTTGGAGCTGTTTTTTAATCTGTCGTCGTCCCTCGGCCGAGTCGGGAAGCACAACCTTCAGTGCGGCGCTAACCTGCACCTTTCCCACCTTGATACCCGCCTCCTGCATTTCACCGAGGACTTCCCCGGGATCTTCATATTCAACCGCAAAGTGACAGGTGTCATAACACAGGCGGATGTGCTCTTTCAGCATGGCTTTCGCTTCCGCGGGATCGACGCCGTGTTCCTCGGTTAAAAATGCGCTTCCCACGGGCAGCAGCCATTGACTAAAAAAATCGATCGTCTCCCGGCTGTTTTCCAGCAGGCAGTCGGGTTCCGGCTCTATATCAATATGAAGGAGCTTATCCTTGTCCTGCAGTATTTTGGCCAGGCCGTAGGCCACCCGGGCGAGATTTTTACTTCCCTTCCGGTAGGCCTGCTCTTTTAGCGATTCCTGTTGCAGCCAGTATTTATAGGAGACCGGGGAGGTGGAAATACCTCCATCCATTTCTTCGGGGACC
>NZ_JBEPWZ010000204.1:0-5428 GCF_041642155.1 Fodinibius sp. | reverse complement strand
CGGGGACACGCTCAGGATCAAGCGCTACAGCGACATCCGCAATCCCCGTATGAAGCTGTATAAAATACCGGAGCAGTATGGGGGACGCGAGGACGTGCTATTTATCGTGCTGGAACCCAAAGATGCTCACTTCGAACAGGTCGGCGGCATGTACGTCGTACGTCCCCGGGAGCTGGGAAGGAAATAACGGATAACAGACAGAGTCTACAGGCAGTTGATATGAGACAAATCGTAAATACGAAAAGTGGCGGTTATGAAGTGCTCGAACTTCAGGAAAAAGCAGATCTTGTTCCCAAAGCCGGCGAACTGGTTATCGATGTGAAGGCCTCGGGTCTCAATTTTGCAGATATATTAGCCCGGAAAGGACAGTATCCAGATGCCCCCCCGAAGCCCTGTGTAGTGGGATATGAGGTTTCGGGAACGGTAAGTTCGGTGGGGGATGAGTTGGATGGACAGGCTGCTGGAAGGGGTTGAGGAAGGCTGGATTAATCCCCGTGTGGATGTTATTTTTTCTTTTGAAGATGTAGCTGAAGCGCATCGCTACATAGAGGAGCGAAAAAATATAGGTAAGGTTATTCTGGTACCATAGCAGAGGAGTCTTCTATTTAATGAAAAAGTTCAGCCTATGGAAATAGTATACGTTGATATGGATAACGTCCTGGTGGATTTCCCATGGGGCATCGACCAGCTTTCAGAGGAACTCAGGCAGGAGTACGAAGGTGATTTTGACGAGGTGCCGGATTTTTTCAGCGATTTGCCGCCGGTGGAGGGGGCTGTCGAGGGCTTCCGGAAACTGAGTAGCCGGTACGATACCTATATCTTATCCACCAGCCCGTGGGACAATCCATCTGCATGGAGGGACAAGCTGCTGTGGGTCAAAAAACATCTGCCGGAGGCGGGATACAAGCGGCTTATTTTGAGTCATCATAAAAATATGAACGAGGGCGATTACCTCATTGACGACCGCCTGGCCAATGGCGTTGAGGGGTTCCGGGGAGAACACATCCATTTCCGGTCCGACAGGTTTCCCGACTGGGATGCGGTACTTGATTACCTGTTGTAAAACCTGGGGCTTTTCACGTACAACGGTATCCTATTCGCTGGATTAATCGCAAGGGCTCCCGGAAGAATATTGAAGTGAATGGTAATTCCCGCATGGTGAAGGGTGACTCCTTGTGGGCGTTGGCCCCTTAATGAGCAAGGGAATCCGGGATGCTGAATACTTCGTGCGAGTGTATTTCCTCGGCCCCCCGCACTTTGGATCCGGCTGCGATATGGATTTGATCGTCGAAAATAACGGCCTGTGTACCGTGTCGTCCTTGAGTCAAGGAGGGCAGAGAGTGCCAGGTGCCGGTTTCGGTATTGAAAGCTTCGACCTCCGCATGGGCAGCGGTCTGGGCTGCGCTTTCGCCCCCGAGAACAATCAGGTAGTTACCCGTGGAAAGGGAGGTGCTGCCGGCCCTTTCCGTAGGGAGGTCGCCGGAGGGCGGCATGGGCGTCCACTTGCCGGTAGAAAAGTCATATACATCCACCTCCGGAATGGTCAACTCAAACGTTTGTCCGGTTGCCTGAGAGCTCCTTCGTCCCCCTGCCGCATACAGCTTGCCGTCAATGACGGCTGCTTGAAAATGGTCGCGATTCCGGGGCGCGTCCGCTAACCGGCTCCACTCGCCCGTCCGGGGATCAAAGACATCCAGCCAGCGCACGTGTCCGCTGGCGTGACCATTTTGAATACCGCCGACGATATAGATTTTATCTTCATATACCACCGCGCCCGCCGCACCCCGGCGCCGGTCGTCCGGTATTTCCGCCCCTTTGGTCCACTGATCGTCCTCAGGGTCGTAGATATACACATGAGCAATGGGATCTTCGTAGGGGTAGTTGCCGTTGAACGCACCGAGAACATAAATTTTCCCGTTATAGGAGACCGCTTGAAAGTGATGCATCGACAGCGGGGGCGTGGCCTTTTCCGACCAGCTTTGCGTCGCGGGATCATATACTTCCACCGGACGTTCGCCCCGCCCTCCAATGAGATATAGTTTGTCTCCTGCGACGGCCGCCGCATTTTCGTGCCGGTTTGTGGGAGGCTTATTCAGGTCCAAAAGCTGCCAGCTCGCACTATCATTCCCATGATCCTGGGCCCGTACCGGCTGGATGATGATTAAGAGCAGGAGGCCGGCGGCGACTATTGTTAAAGGAGAAATAAATGATGGCAGGGATGATTTCATGAGTAATGAGTTATGGACTTTTTATTATCATTTGGTGGCGCCAAAGATCTTTCTGCAATATTTATACAAGGCTCGTAGGATGATGATACCTTCGTACCCGTTCATCGATGAAAAACGCGCAGACGCATCGTCTTTTTTAGCGTTGTCTGAAGCCGTCATGCTGTTTACACCGTCTCATATTATTTATGACATCCACCCATGCGGTGAACATTGTCAAGACCACATCACCTGAATAGTACTTGCGCCCCCTCGCCCTGCGAGATCAGCGAACGGTAGTCTTCCAGTTCGTCATTGGTATAGGGATCGGTGAGATCCAGTGTCTGCTGCTGTTCGGCTGCCATATAGGCGGCCTGACAGATCCGGGTGATTTCCAGGCCGTAGTTCCAGTCCAGTTTGGCGTCCCTGCCAGCCATAAAGGCATTTTTCATCTCTTCCATCTCACCCACATAGCCGTAGAGGTCTGCCTCGTTGGGCTGTACAGGCAGGAGTCCCCGCGTGGAGGTTGATTTTTCAAGAGCCGTTTCGGCATCCGCTACCGCTGCTGCCGCCTCGTCACTGATAAAAATCTCCAGCGGTGAAATAAGGGTGTTGACTTCCATGGCGTAGCCGGGACCCAGGGCATCCATGCTCAGGCGCAGCCCCTGTTTGTCATACATCCAGGAATCGGTGAATTGTGCTTTGACCCTCTGACCGGTGTCCGGGTTTTCGAAGGTAATCAGTCCGGTGCAGAAATCCTCGGCGGGCGTCTCCCCGTAATCCACGCCGAAACGTTCTTTCAGCTGGTCCCGGTATCTCGGCTGCCCCCATTTCAACAGGCAGGTGTCGGCCTGCACGGAGACCGGCTTCAGGAAGTCGGGCGCTTTGCCTTCCGGTGTTAAAATATGACGCGAGACGGCTATGCTGTGACATCCCATATCGGACAATACGCCACCGCCTTGTTTTTTGGGATCCCAGAACCAGCTGTTGTGGGGACCCGCATGCTCTTCGGTGCTGCGGGCGAGGGTGAAATGTCCCATTTCTTTTTGCTGGGGACGCAGTTGCTCCAGTGCATTATTGACGGCATTCATGTGAAGCTGGTTTTCGAAATAGGCGGTGAGCAGATCGGCATCATCCGCCAGTTCGACCAACCGCCGGGCTTCCTCAATCGTGCGTCCCAATGGTTTTTCGCAGATCACACCTTCCAATTCAGTCCCTTTTTGCACGGCATCCGCAATTTCCTCCATCAATTCCACGCGTACGTAGTTGGGGGCGAGGATGGCCACGACATCGCAATGCCGGCACACTTCTTCAACAGTGCCATAGATGGCGCATTCACCGAGGCGGTTGTCCCGGGCAAAGCGGGCCAGCTCTTCGGCTCCGCCGCGGTCGTAAACGGCCGTCAATTCAAGGTGACGCACCTGCTTCATAGCCGTTGCCATAAAGTGCGCAATAAAGCCGGAGCCAATAAATCCCAATCGAAGTGATTTCATACAATCTGTTTTTAAAATCTATAAATAATGAAAGTGAAAATAGCTTGTACAAAGTAAAAATATATAGCAAAAATGCTACCCGAAAAGACAAAAATTTTATTCGTTCATGAGATCCAGGAGCCGATCCGTTTGCTGTTCATCGACTTTTTTGAGCGTATCACGGTCAGAGGCAGCCCGTACCTCTTTGAGCGCCTTGTCGGAGAATTCTTCCGGCTGATCCTGCATCTCAGCCCACAGCCGGTGAAAACGGGCCGCCTGAATAGCGCCATCCAGGGCATCGGGATTGATACACTCCCGCGCCGCAAGATAGGCCGGTGCGCTTTTGGATCCCTGGCGGAGCCCCACCGTATCGGCGGCTACCGCTGTTCCTTCCGTTTCCTCATAGAGTTCTTTGAGTTCTTCCGTCTTGACATCATCGCGGATCGCTTTTTCAGCAAGGTCAAGGATCTTCTTCTGTATGGGTTTAAGGTCATCATTGATTTGCCGGGCACACCAGACGGCAAATTTTCGCAGCAAACGAGAGCTTCCCTGCTCATGCAGGTACTTAAGCAAGCCGGTCACCTTGTCATCTTCTTCCCGCACGCGCTCTCCGGTTTCACCGTCAATCATAATGATTTTTTGATGATCGGTATCGTATATATAGATGAGATTCTTGTTTCGTTTGTTCATAATGCTTCTGATTCTTTGTCTGTTATCCTGCCGTTAAGTTTATAATAACATATTGCATTTCCCAAGTATTCCATTCATAATTAGGATTCTGCCGGAATCCGTCCACATTCGATTAGCAGGCAGCAGTCTTTGCCAGGTCCTGCAGACTTCCGGATTATGGTAACATGTAATCGATCCTCGGTAATGAAAACAAAGAAGCAAGAATCAACCGTTTCCCTTTTTTCGTGGGCGCTCTACGACTGGGCCAACAGCGCTTTTTTTGCTGTTATTCAGACGTTTGTCTTCGCCACGTATTTTATGCAGTCGGTAGCCAAAAATGATACGCTGGGAAGCACTCAGTGGGGCAATACCATCGGGGCTGCGGGACTGGTGATAGCTGTTTGTGCTCCTTTTGTTGGTGCTGTCGCCGATCAGATGGGCCGCCGGAAGCCGTGGATCGGCTGGTTTACCCTGCTGGCGATCGGAGCCACAGCGGCATTGTGGTTCGTGGCCCCCTCCCAACAATATGTGTGGTTGGCGCTGGCGCTGATATTCTTGGGGACCATAGGTTCGGAATTTGCCATCATCTTTTACAATGCCATGCTGCCCGACCTTGCCTCGGAAGAGCGCATGGGGCGGTGGTCCGGCTGGGCGTGGGGACTCGGATATGCCGGGGGACTGGCCTGCCTGGTTATCGCACTGTTCCTGTTTGTGGATGTAGAACAGCCGCCTTTTGGATTGGAAAAAGCCGCCGCCGAGCATGTCCGGGCCACCTTTGTCTTGGTCGCGGTCTGGTACGCGCTCTTTTCCATTCCGATGTTTATGTTAACCAGCGACCGTCCCCCTACCGGCGTTCACCTCTCCGAAGCGGTCAAATCGGGGTGGGGGCAGCTGAAAAGTACGGTGAAGGAAGTCCGAAAGTACCGGGACATTGTTCGTTTTTTAGTGGCCCGTATGGTATTTATTGATGCCCTGGCTACCGTCTTTGCTTTTGGGGGCATCTATGCGGCGGGTACGTTTAATCTCGGGGAGCGCGAGGTACTGATATTTGGTATCGGACTTAATCTGACGGCCGGATTGGGT
>NZ_JBEPWZ010000203.1:0-5454 GCF_041642155.1 Fodinibius sp. | reverse complement strand
AGGCCGGCGACCGGGTGGCCATCCTCAGTGAAAACCGCTACGAATGGGCGGTTTTCGATCTGGCGCTGCAGCTTATTGGCGGCGTTAATGTATCGCTGTACACGTCGCTGCCTGCGGGACAGGTTAACTATATTCTTCAGAACTCGGAGGCGAAGATGTTTTTCGTCTCTACGGGTATTCAGCTGAAAAAAGCCCGGGAAGTTTTTGAGGATTGCGAACATCTCAATCGCATCATAGCATTTGATAAACCTAATATTGAGAACTACCTGGATGGTCCAGACGTCATGCTTTTTGATGAGGTGATGGCAGAGGGACTAAAGTTGTATCCGCAGCTCGAGCAGAAGATCGATGACCGGAGTAAAGCGGTGGAGCCGGAAGACCTGGCAACCCTTATTTACACGTCCGGCACGACGGGTCAGCCGAAAGGCGCTATGCTGACCCATCGCAATATCGTAAGCAATATCAAGGCGGCCCACAAGATGATTCATATCACCGAAGAGGACCGCTGCCTCTCTTTTTTGCCGCTCTGCCACTCGTTCGAACGCACCGCGGGACATTATGCCATGATGGCTGCCGGGGCGGAGATCTATTATGCCGAGAGCGTCGATACGGTTGCTAAAAACATGACCGAAGCACAGCCCACCATTATCATAAGCGTGCCGCGGCTGTTTGAAAAAATTTACAACCTGGTGAAAAAAAGCGTGGAAGAGGGGACGGCCGTCAAGCAGAAGATCTTTGAATGGGCCCAGTCGGTGGGACGAAAGTATGCCGACGGGGAGCGGGGATGGGTCTCGGTCCAGAAAAAGGCGGCGGACAAGCTGGTATTTGACAAGCTGAAAGAGCGGACCGGCGGAAGAATCCGCTTTTTTGTCTCGGGAGGGGCCGCCCTGCCTCCGAAGATCGGTGATTTCTTTATGGGCGCGGGACTGCATATTATAGAAGGATATGGCCTCACGGAAACGTCCCCTATCATGTGCTGCAATACCCTCGGAGATGAGCGGATGGGTACGGTGGGCAAGGTATTGCCCGGCGTCACGGTAGCCATACAGCGCCTTGAAGACAGTGAGATTGTTGCCGAAGTGAGCGGGGAAGACTACCCGACCGACCTGAGTTCGGAGCAGGGGGAGATCCTCTGCAGGGGACCCAATGTGATGGAAGGCTATTGGAAAAATGACCAGGCCACACGTGAGATGATTGATGACGACGGATTCCTGCATACCGGCGATGTGGGACGTTTTGTAGAGGGAAACCTGCAAATCACGGACCGCATTAAGCACATGATCGTAAACGCCGGCGGCAAAAATATTTATCCGGGTCCCATCGAAGACCTGTTTAAAACGAGCAAATGGATTGATCAGCTTATGATGGTCGGGGAGCGGCGGACCTATATGGCGGCGTTGATCGTCCCCGATTTTGAGGCTCTTGAGGCTTTTGCCAGGGAGGGGGAGTTACCCTATGATTCAACAGAGGAGCTGATCGCCAAAGAAGAAGTGCAAAATATCTATCGCAGGGAGATTCGGAATCAATCACGCGAGCTGGCTTCCCACGAGAAAATTCGCGATTTCCGGCTGGTGCCAAGCGAGTTTACGGTGGAGACCGGTGAACTAACGCCGACATTAAAGATTAAACGACGGATTGTCGAAGATAAGTACGACTATTTAATCGATGATATCTTTGACGATGATCGATCGTAGATAGGTAGATAGATATTCAACTGGTATTTTGTTCATGTCTTATACGATTTTCTATTGGACCCATATTGTTTCTTATGTAGCATGGCTGTCAGCGTGGGCGACAAGTTTTTTTTTAGCCTCCAAAGTCCGCGCGGAGAAGAATGACCGCCAGAAACAACTATTTATGAAATGGGAACGGCTGGCCACCGATACCGGGGCCCATCTGGGAGCGATCGGTATTTTGATTTCAGGCGGCGCCATGGTCTCTCTCCCCGGTGGTCCCCAATGGGGATGGTTTACTGTTCAACTTTATCCCTGGCTGGCACTGAAGCAGGGGATCTTTGTACTTATTCTGGTATTAATAGTGCTCTCGATGCGTCGCAGCAGTGCTTTTAGAAAAGCACTGAAGGGGAAACTGGAAGAAGCGGAAAAAGAGCGTACAAATGATAATATCCGCCGGAGATGGTCCTCCGCCTACCGGATGTCACTGCTGGTGTATCTGCTGGTGCTGATCAATACCTTTCTGGGACTGGTGAAGCCGTATCTGCTGGGCTGAGGCAGAGATTATTAAGGTATAGAATCCGGTCTTTTGCAAACCGCATGTGCGAGGTATAAAATTGCAGGTAGAATGTTATATGGGCCTATTTTAAGCGGATTGGTGTTCCAAACGTCAGGCGGGCGTTGCTTTCGTCATGCGGTTTACCACCACTTCGAGCTTTTCAACAAGAAAGTCGATATCTTCCACCGTATTGTCTTTACCCATGCTGATGCGAATGCTGGAGTTGGCCACCTCGGGTTCAAGTCCGATACCGTCGAGCACATGCGAGGGTTCTACCGTCCCGGAGGTACAGGCCGATCCATTGGATACGCAAATACCCTCCACATCCAGATTCAGGAGCAGCATTTCACCATCAAGTCCCCCTTCGGTATTGGGAAACGCAAGGTTGACAATGTGAGGCACGGCGGCTTCGGTGGCACCGTTAACCTGGTAGTGCTCGCCGAACTTGTCATCCAGTGCTGCTGTCAGGCGTTGCCGCAATTGCTTAAAATGCATACGGTGTTGTTCCATCTGTTCCGCGCACAGCTCAAACGCTTTAGCCAGTCCCACAATACCCGGTACATTCAGCGTACCGCCCCGGCGCCGCCGCTCCTGGGAACCGCCGTGCATCCAGGGAAGCCAGGGAGTAGCGTGACGCATATACAGCACGCCGATGCCCTTGGGACCATAGATCTTATGTCCGCTTATGCTGAGGAAATCAAGCCCCAGTTCATTCACATCCACCGGCAGTTTTCCAATACTTTGGACCGTATCCGAATGAAACGGGACCCGGTGCGCTTTGCAGACTTCCGCAATCTCTTTCAGGGGATTAATGGTGCCGATTTCATTGTTTACATGCATCAGTGAAACGAGGGCCGTGTGGTCCGTGATTGCTTCCGACACTTTTTCCGGCCGAATGATGCCGCTGGCATCCGGTTCAACATAGACCGGCCGGATGCCCTTTCGTTTGAGTGCTTCGGCTGTATGAAGTACCGCATGGTGCTCCAGTGGAGAGGTAACGATTTCTGTTTTCCCGGTCGCGTTCACAGCGCCTTTGATCGCAGCGTTGTCACTTTCCGTGCCCCCGCAGGTAAAAATAATTTCCGCGGGTTCCGCCCCGATAAGCCCGGCTATGGTTTCCCGTGCCTCTTCGACAGCTACCTTGGCTTTATTGCCCCGCTGGTGGGCGGAATTGGCATTGCCAAAGTGCTCGGTAAAATAAGGCTTCATTGCTTCCAATACGCGCTGGTCAACCGGCGTCGTGGCCGCATGGTCGAAATAAATGGTTTGCATGTCTCCGGTCTTACTCATTCAAATTACCCCGTTAAGATATTCAAAACTGAACAGAAAAGCAGGCTAGCCCGGATTTCTCACATATATATTATGGAATAAATTGTAACCTTTTGTAAAGCAATAAGTTGCATTCATATTTAATCCTTTCAAAAAATAACAAGGTGTTTTTCCTGCGAAATTTATCCTTCAGCTGTGTTAAAGATAAAAGGGTATGCTCAATGTACCCAGGTACATTTCCGCGACCATTTTATCTTCGCCTTGCTGACGAACCCCGAGAATTCGGGGCTTGGCGAGAAAACCGGACTAAATGCTTTTGGCAGGGAGCCTCCCGCCGTATACCAAAGCGAGTTTATTTATTTTTGATTCAACGTTGATCAATGCACCTTGCTACCGTATTTTGAGTTGAATTTTAATTTAAATATTCAACGTCCCGAAAAAGGGTTCTTGTTTATGATAAGCCGCCTCTTTATATGTTTCAGGGAGGGGAAATCCTTTTGCGGGGCTTGAGATCAAAACGGGCAAACAGTTATTATGGATAAGATGACGCTTAAGAATGTGGATATAGAAGGTAAAACAGTACTGATGCGTGTGGATTTTAACGTGCCGATTGAAGATGGAAAAATCGGTGATGACAACCGGATCGTCCAGGCGCTGCCTTCCATCGAATTTGTGATCGAAAACGGCGGCAAGCTGGTCCTCATGAGCCATCTGGGTCGTCCGGGCGGATCGGTTGACCCGTCGCTGAGCCTTCGTCCCGTATCCGAACACCTGCAGACGCTGGTTGATACGGACGTCTATTTTGCGGAAGACTGCATCGGTGAGCAGGCAACCTCCGTTATTGAACAGGCCGAACAAGGAGAGATCGTATTATTGGAAAACGTGCGGTTCCACGAGGGAGAGAAAGCCAATGACGAAGCGTTTTGCAAGCAGCTGGCCGCGCACGGCGATCTTTTTTGTAACGACGCATTCGGAAGCAGCCATCGTGCCCACTCCTCCGTTGCGGGCGTTACCCGTTTTTTGCAGCCGGCGGTTTCGGGCTTCTTGCTGGAAAAGGAAATAAAATATCTGAACGATTCGGTCAATAATCCCCGGCGTCCTTTTGTCGCCATACTGGGAGGAGCCAAAGTGTCCGACAAAATAGGGGTCATTGAAAACCTGCTGGGCAAAGTGGATACGATTATTGTCGGCGGGGGCATGACCTACACCTTCTACAAAGCCAAAGGATGGTCGATCGGCGATTCGCTGGTCGAGGATGAAAAAGTGGAGCTGGCCTCGGAGCTGATGGAGAAGGCCGCGGAACAGGGCATTAAATTTATGCTGCCGGTCGACTCAGTGGTAGCCAAAGAATTTAAGAATGATGCGGAACACAAGGTTGTGGACGAAGAAGGCATCGAAGACGGCTGGATGGGATTGGATATCGGTCCCCAGTCCTCCATAGCGTTTGGCAATATCATTAAAAATGCCCAGACGGTGGTTTGGAACGGCCCCATGGGAGTATTCGAGATGAAAAATTTTGCCGACGGCACCAATGCGGTGGCCCGGGCCCTGGCTGAGGCGACCGAAAGGGGAGCGACTACGATTATTGGCGGCGGCGATTCAGCGGCGGCTGTCAAGCAGGCGGGACTCGAAGAAAAGGTTTCGCACGTCTCTACCGGCGGCGGAGCCAGCCTGATGTTTCTGGAAGGCGAAGAGCTGCCCGGAGTGGTGTCGCTGACAGACAGGTAGTAATAGGTCAGGATGCTTTTTTCCTATAAATTACTACCCCTACAGCCAAGTCTTGACAGATGATGCCCGGCAGAGCCGGAATTGTTATGGGAGGGATCGGGCAGGATTGGCGATGGAATAGTTGACAGGATCTGTTTAGGGGGATAACCGTGCTCATGAGCATCGCTTAGCCTCCGGGCGTAGCACCGCCGCTCATCAGGTAAATGCCCAGTGCCACTAACACCA
>NZ_JBEPWZ010000202.1:0-5467 GCF_041642155.1 Fodinibius sp. | reverse complement strand
GGCAAATGCGGAGGCGGTCGGCATTGGGATGTTCATTCACTTCCAGCACTTCACCGACGACAACGCCTTCCAGAATGCTGCCGTAAGCGGTAACTTCTTCCACTTCCAGACCGATCAACGTGAGTTTTTCGGCCGTCTTCTGCGGGGATAAGTCCAGGTTTATAAATTCAGTGAGCCAGTTGTACGAAATTTTCATGGAGCTGCAGGTCAGTTTAAGCGGTCATCATGTACGGAGGCGAGGTCTTTTCGTGTAAATCTCATTCCTTAAAGAGTCTCGGCCCGTAATCGCGATGACGGGTGAAAAGCATTAGATTAATGGAATTGTTCTAAAAAACGGGTGTCATTGTCGTAAAAGATACGAATATCGTCAATCTGATGGCGAAGCAGGGCAATACGTTCCACGCCCATGCCCCAGGCAAAACCGGTATATTCTTCGGGATCAATATCAACGGCCAGCAATACATTGGGGTCGACCATGCCCGACCCCAGGATTTCGAGCCAGCGTCCGCTCCCGTTGATCTCCCACCAGATATCCATTTCAAGGCTTGGTTCGGTAAAAGGGAAGAAACCGGGCCGCAAGCGGTATTTGACATCACTGCCGAACATCAGCTGCGCAAAACTGATAAGCGTTTCTTTGAGTTCGGCAACGCTCACATCCGTATCGATATATAAAGCCTCGACCTGGTGGAAAAGGAAATAAGATTTGGGAGACACCGCCTCATTTCGGTAGACGCGCCCGGGCATGATCGTTCGAATAGGCGGCTCCTTCTCCTGCATCAGGCGGATTTGAACCGGGGAGGTGTGCGTGCGAAGGACGAGGTCCTCGGTCTCCGGGTCGTCGCTCTTTCGGATGAAAAAGGTATCCTGTTCGTCGCGTGCCGGGTGGTTCGGAGGAAAGTTGAGCGCGGTGAAGTTATGAAAATCATCTTCCACCTCCGGACCGTCTGCGATAGAAAACCCGAGCCGATAAAATATCTCTTTCATCTCCTCGAGCGTCTGTGTCAGAGGATGATAGGAGCCGGCGGGGTAGGGAGGAGCGGGCAGTGAAAGGTCATCTTTGGCGCTTAGCGTTGCCGATTCCTTACGCTGCAGGCGCTTTTTGTGTTCTTCGAATGTTTTCTCGGCAAGGTTTTTAACCGCATTCATCGCCTTGCCGATTTTTGCTTTCTTTTCGTCGGGTACCTCGCTCATCCGGGAAAACATAGCCGGCACTTTGCCTTTCCGGGATAAAAATTCCAGTCGGAAAGTCTCCAGCTCTTCTTCGTCGGCTATCGTAACACGGGCAATTTCTTCTTTCAGTGCTTCTATGTCATCCAGCATGAGAAATAAAATGATTAATCGATCCTAAATTATGCGTTGTGAAACAGGTCCGGTAATCAGGCCGGCCGTGCGCTATCGCCGATCCCGGCGTATAAAAAAGGTAATGGAATCTATTTAATTCAAAAAAATCCTTCAATAAAAATAAAAAGCCGATCCATCCTGTATTCATACATACAAAGGAGGACCGGCTTTAAGTAGTACAGATGCTGTTAATTTGCTGCTTCTTCAACTATAGCGCTGAAAGCATCCGGATCATTGACGGCGAGGTCCGCCAGGACCTTCCGGTTGATCTCGATATTTTTCTTGTTAAGGGCCCCCATCAATCTTGAATAGGTCGTGTCGTTCTGACGGGCAGCCGCATTAATGCGTGTGATCCAGAGCTTTCGGAATTCACGTTTACGAACTTTGCGGTCGCGATACTGATACAGCATCCCTTTTTCTACCGCATTTTTCGCAAATTTATAAACATTACTGCGCTTGCCCCAGTAACCTTTCGCCTGATCTAAAATCTTGCGGCGACGGCGACGGGAAGCCACCTTATTTCTTGAACGTGGCATTTGGTCTGATGTTTAAGGATTAATGTAATAGTTAGAGAGCTTTGCAAAACCGTTCTTTTGGACGATCTCTGCTTTTTTCGCGCATTCAACTTCCTCACATATGCTTATATATATGCTGTGGTTTTGAATGTGCTCAGGCTTTGATGTAGACCAAAATTCCTGGTTCTTAATGCCCTCTGTTAATGAATATTCGTTGTTTATTTATAAGGAAGCATCTGCTCGACATCCTTTTTCTGCGTCTTGTCGACGGTCGTTGTCTTGCCGAGTTTTCGCTTTCTTTTGCTTCGTTTTTTAGTGAGGAGGTGACTTTTACCGGCTTTTTTACGCATAATTTTACCGGAAGCAGTCTTTTTGAACCGTTTTTTAGCCCCACTGTTCGATTTCATCTTTGGCATAGCGAAACACCTATATAAAGATTTCTTAAAATTAAAAGGCTTGAAAGATAGTGATTATAGTTTACAGAATAAACCATAATGCAAAACAAAATTACCCCTCACGCCCGGGTTCTGTGAACACCGGTTTCCCTAAGAACCGCCCTTGCCGGTAGGAGCCAGCATCATAATCATTCGGCGGCCCTCCATGTTCGGCTTGGTCTCGATTTCGCTTATGTCGTTTAACTCTTCGGCCAACTCCAACAGAAGCTCTTTACCCCTGTCGGTATAGAGCATGTCGCGACCGCGAAACTGAACCGTGGCTTTTACCTTGTCCCCGTCTTCCAGGAAACCGCGGGCATGCCGCGTCTTGAAATTGAGATCGTGGTCGTCCGTATTGGGACGAAAACGAAGTTCTTTGACCTGAACGGTATGCTGTTTCTTCTTGGCCTCTTTCTCTTTCTTCTTCTTTTTATACATGTATTTCCCGAAGTCAAGCACTTTACATACCGGGGGATCGGCATTGGGCGCTACTTCGACAAGGTCCATTCCATAGGATTCAGCTATTTCCAATGCACGGTCGATAGGGACAACTTCATGTTCCTTTTCAACCTTTTCAGGGTGTATAACCCTTACTTTGGATGCCCTTATTTCCTCATTAGCACTGGGGCGGTCGTCATTGCCCCGTGGTCGTCGTCGTCTGCGTCTTGCGATAAGTAACCTCTACTGTTTTATTAAAATTTAATTAATGCGGCGGTAGCTCTTTGTTAGCAATCTCTGCAGTGAGATTAGAAATAAATTCAGAAAAATCAAAAGTCCCGATATCACCTTTTTTATGGCGGCGAACGGAAACTGTTCCGCTGGATTCTTCATCACTGCCTACTATTAACATATATGGAATCTTGCTCGTTTCAGCATCGCGGATTTTTCCCCCGATTTGCTCGCTTCGGGTATCCACCTCCGTTCGAACGTCGTGCTGTTTTAGTTCAGCGGCACATTTGTGGGCGTAGTCGTTAAATTCATCAGCAATAGGGATAATCTGAACCTGCACCGGAGCCAGCCAGACAGGAAAATCGCCGGCAAAATGTTCGATGAGGATGCTTACAAACCGCTCCATGGATCCGAACGGCGCACGGTGGATAATGACCGGGCGGTGTTTCTCATTGTCCGAGCCCACGTAGGTCAGGTCAAAGCGCTCCGGCATCACATAGTCGACCTGCACGGTGCCCAGCTGCCATTTTCGTCCGATGGCATCCTTGATAATAAAGTCGAGCTTGGGACCGTAGAAGCTTGCTTCGCCCCGGCCGATGAAGTAGTCCAGTCCCATCTTATCAGCCACTTCCTGGATCTGTCGTTCGGCCTTATCCCAGGAGGAGGCGTCCCCCGCATATTTCTCAGTGTCTTCGGGATCGCGAAAAGAAAGCCGGGTCTTGACGGGCATCTCAAATGTTTTGAAAACAAGCTGGGTCAGGTCTATTGCATTTTCAAGCTCCTCTTTCAGTTGTTCCTCCATGCAGTAGATATGGGCATCGTCCTGGGTAAAGCCCCTGACTCTGGAGAGTCCGCTCAACTCACCGGACTGTTCATAGCGATAAACCGATCCGAATTCCGCGAGACGGATGGGCAGGTCGCGATATGATCGCAGCTTGGATGAATATATGCGGTGATGATGAGGACAGTTCATCGGTTTGAGCAGATATTCCTCCTCATCAACCTTGATGGGCGCGAATTGCGACTCTTTGTAATAAGGATAGTGCCCTGATGTTTTGTAGAGTTCAATATTGCCGATATGAGGCGTGATCACTTCCTGGTATCCTCTTTTCAGCAGTTCCTCTTTGAGAAACCCCTCGAGAGCCCTTCTTAAAACGGTCCCTTTTGGTTTCCAGACCGGCAGTCCCTGCCCCACCATTGAATCCATCATATATAAGTCCAGTTCTTTCCCCAGCTTACGGTGATCGCGCTTTTTGGCTTCTTCCACCTGTTTGATATACTGGCTCAGAAGCTTTTGTTTGGGAAAGGTAATGCCGTAGATACGTGTCAACTGTTTGCTGTCTACATCGCCGCGCCAGTAAGCGCCGGCGAGACTCGTTAACTTTACGGCTTTTATGCGGCCGGTGTGCGGGATATGGGGACCCCGGCACAGATCCGTGAAGCTGCCCTGCCGGTAGAAGGTGATAGTGCCGTCTTCGAGGTCTTCAATGAGGTCTATTTTATATTCGTTGTCTCGTTTTTTATAGAAGTCGAGCGCTTCCTTCCTGGATACCGGTTTTCGTTCAAACTCATTCTTGTTCCGGGCCAGTTCAATAATTTTATCCTCAATTTCATCGAGATCGTTCTGGCTTACGGTTTGATCGCCGAAGTCGATATCATAGTAAAAACCGTTTTCAATCGGGGGACCAATACCGAATTTGGCCTGGGGATACAGTTCCTGTACCGCTTCGGCCAGTACGTGCGCGGAAGAATGCCAGAATGTATATTTGCCGTCGTCGCTGTCCCAGGTATTAATGGTAATTGTGCCGCTTTCTTCAATAGGGCGGCTCAGATCCATAATCTCCTCATCAAGGGTAATGCTCAGCGCCTCCCGGGCGAGACCCATCGATATGGATTCTGCAATTTCACGTCCGGTGATTCCTTTCGGAAATTTTTTTTCGGTTCCGTCCGGAAAGGTGATCGTAATTTGTTCAGGCATTCAGTGTAAATATACTTTTGTAAAAATAGTTTCTGTAACTGGAGCCTCTAAAGATATAAAAATTAAAAAAGAGGCACAGACGATTTTCTCCGTTATTTTCAAGAGAGTTTTGCCAAACCGCTCTTTTGGCCAATCCCGGCATTTTCGGGCATTCATACTCTTCACATAGGCCTATATTTGCGGTGGTTTTGAGTGCGCCAAGGCTTTGTAATTGATAATGATTAATACTCCTGGATTTAAGAGCCTCCTTCTTATTTAATTCCTGAAATAACTCAACCCGCCTGTTCACCCGGGCTACGGAAAGCAGGCAGGCTTATTTGATGGGTTAGGCCGGCCTATGGGTTATGAGAGGCCTCTTTTGGTGTTACCTGCTCCCCTCCGCAAGTTCACGCCGTGCGGAGGGGAACCTGCATGGCGGCTACTGATCACTGTTGAGCAGTTCTTCAATTTCATTCATTTTTTCCCCGAAGAGCGACCAGTCTCCATCCTGCATCGCATCGTTTGCTTCTTCCCACAGCGTGCGGAGTTGG
>NZ_JBEPWZ010000201.1:0-5469 GCF_041642155.1 Fodinibius sp. | reverse complement strand
GTACTCGGCGAGACGTTGGATGAAATTGAGTATGAGGGGGACATCCTTTTCTCCGGCAAAACGCAGATAACAATCTGACAGGTGAGTGCTTATTTTTTGGGACATGTTGAGGTTACTCGCTTTCCTGTTTAATCGTTGACGATATGCCATTTACATAATTGTTCACCATATCAATTTCTTTTGCATGCTCGGAGCCCTTAAATCCCGTGATATCTGTATTGGAGATGTGTCGGTTATAAAATTTCAAATATTGGCTTGCCAGCGGCAGGTACGACCAGTGCCACTTTTCTTCATTGTAGCCCGTGCGGCCGTTCAGACTTTTTTCGGTGTAAGGCTGGTAGAATCCAAAATCGTTCGCGTGAGCCCTCAGCCACTCGTATTCTCTCCTGCCCTGCCCGCTTTCGAAATAACTGTTATTTAAATCATTCAGGTCGATATCGGTGCCCCAGTGGTGGCGGGACGTCATCGGCATGGAGCTGTACTCCAGTATTTCAAGCGCCTTATCCAGGTCAGACTCAGCTGTCGAGTTGTTCCACTTCCGCTCCCAGATCGATTTTTGAGCGTCAAAATTACGGGTTCCGGAGATAACTATAAGTGAAATATCATCGGCCCGGGCGCTGTCGGCCATGGCTTTAAACGCTTTGTAGGTTTCCTTATGCAGGTAAATCTCTTTATCGGCGTATTGCGGATCCACCTGCATAAAATCATCATGGGTTATGAAATCAAACTGACCGGTTACGAAATCGACAGAGGTGTCAACCTGCAGGGTGTCCCTATTTGTGTTTCCTTCCGCCTGGCCGGTTTGTGCCTGTTGTTTGTCGGCGGATGAGCGGTCTGCATTACAGCCCATAACCAATGCAAAAAACAGCAGAAAAATAACTCTCATAAATCAAAAAATAAGGTGAATAGTTATAAAATTAATGAATGATAAAAATCACAATTCCTCTATAAACTTACCATAAATCCAGCCGGTGATATCGTCATTGGTCTGGATTTTATACCATTTTTCCCCGCTCATCGCCTCAATATTGTTCTTGCTGATCGTGGCCTCGGTAGCACCATATTGGGGTGTAGAAAAGGAGGCGCGAACGGAATCGCTGCGATCGGACAGAATTTTGACGGCTTTGCCCTCGGGCAGCGATATCTGATTACCATTTGTAATGATTGTTACATCACGCTTTAGAATGGCTTCCTTGCTGTTGCCTGAGCTATACAGGTCGAGGATTTGAACGACCGTCCCCTCCCTGGCAACAACGCCGGCTGAGGGCGATTCGGTGGTATGGTCGCTCCGGATAATGACATTCGATCCGGTCACGCGTCCTTTTGTAGCCATACTGGCCGACGATATCTGATTGAGTCTGCCTTGGGCATCGGTCCGGAACGCTCCGTCGGGAAATTCTTCGAGATATGTCTCATAAGCTTCGGCGGTCGAGTCTTCTTTAATAGCGTCCCAATAGCGGTTGTCTGCGCGATTTTGAGCTTCCTCAACGTGCTCGCCCTCCGGGTTATCTTCGACATACGACTGGTAGGCTTCGTACGTATCAGCTTGCCGGGCCTCCTCCCAGGTAATAGAGCCACTGCAGCCCGTTATTAAACCCAGACCGGCAATTGTAAAAGCCGCAACAACCACGGCTATGCGAGTAAAGGTAGCGTACATGGGGTTAATTTTCTTTTTGATGCAGATATGGACTTGGTTCAAGTTAGTTATTACTACCGGAGCAGTTTAAATAAAAAATGAGGGGAATAAAAGTACTGATGTCAATTTTTGTGTCAAGAGGAATCGCTCTGTATAACAGTTTTTGCAAGTGTAAACGGGGATAAAAGCCAAGCCACAAACAAATCCAGCAAAACTTATACTCAGCGTGACAGTTATTTTGCTCAGATCCGCAGAGTATCGGGAAAAGGCCGTAAGACGTTCAGTGTCTATTTTCCGCAACTTTGTGATCCTGCCCGAGTATGCAACAAACCATGGAACTAAATCATATAACTACCGCCATTAATATGGAAGGTAGATCCCGTCATATGAGGCACTTTACCCGATGCAAGGAAAGCCACGAGCTCTCCCACTTCTTCAGGCGATGTTATCCGGTCAAAGGACATCCCCTGCGTTAAATATTCTTCACCATAGATTTCAATCGAATCGCTGACCATATCCGTTTGCGTAAAGCCGGGTGCTATCGAATAGGCCGATATGCCATGCTTGCCAAAATCGCGGGCTACACTTTTAGTAAACGCTACCAATCCCCCTTTGGATGCGGCGTAGGAAGCAAACTCCTGAGTATCACCGCGGTAGGCCGCCCGGGATGCCATATTTATAAGAATACCGCCCCCGGAGTTCGTCCCCTCTTGCTGCCAGCGGTTGAGCGCCCACCTGGAGAGCAGCGCCGGAGCGCGGAGGTTGACCTGCATCGTTCGATCCCAGGTTTGGAGCCACCGGTCATCGCCGGCAGACATATCAGCATCTTCAGAGATTCCTGCATTATTGACGAGTACTGTCGGGACATGTACCCGGTCAAAAATGGGTTTTAAAAACGTCCTTATCTCTTCAGGACGGGCAAGATCGACATGCAGCCCCTCAAAGTTCTGGTGTTTTGCAATCGGTGCGGGAAAATCCGAACTGCGGGCCGTCCCAATAACCCTGTTTCCCTCCCTCAACAATGCCTGTACTATGCTTTTGCCTATTCCCCGGGATGCGCCCGTCACTAATGCATTAATTTCCTGATTCCCCATCATTTTCTATATGGTTAAACATTATCCTGAATACAAAAATCCGTTTTCAAGCGTTTATTAGCAAATAATATGCCAATTCATGGCAGGAGCATTTTTATGCCCGTTTGCGGGTTGTCAATCCCTTTGCACCTATCGCCGGGTTTTTGACAGAAACGGTAAACTATTCGCTCCCAAAGCCCCAAAATATGATTCAAACCGTCTGGCTCTCGTCACGATCCTCCAAGTCAGCCCCCCGGGACGAGAATAACTGGAAAAACCGTTGACTGGGGTTCTTTACGGACTTGAATGTTTTGGCTTTACGGTTCATCTTGATCAAGCTAAAAACAAAGGACTTCATTGGTGGATGGATAGCAAAAAACCTCCGGGACAAAAAAGCCCACTAAAAAACTCTCCATCGTTCAAGACGCGAATAATAAAAATCACGTGAAATAACTCAGCTCCGGTAGACCGGCACGTTGGAACAAGCTTCGCCGTACATCAATTTCCTTACGTGTGGAATAAGCCTTTGAGTGGCATAGAGATAAACGCTATCCGGCACGGGACGTTCCTCGTCGCTGCACCCTTTCAGGATAACAAACTTATCCGCATATTGACTCCAGTCAACCGATTCAAGCTCGCGACGATAGAGCTCATGGAGGACCTCTTCCGGCCGGCCTTTAAAGACTTCTTTGGCATGGGGAGTCAAATGTCGGCCTACCAGCATATACGCCCATTTGGAAAGGATGGCGTCTGTTGAGCAATATATGCAGGCATACTTGTCTTGATACTGGCTCCAATCATATTCCTTAAGTGCCTGCCGGAACTCTTTTTCCTTCAGGATCAGTCCTTTGAACAAAAACTGTTTCAGATCCAGGCCCGCACGGTGCGTGGGATCAAAAAATTTCTGAAGATCAATAGTTACGAGCCTGTCGGATTGCTTTATCTTGTTAACAATCTCACCCTGGGTATCTGTAGCCATAGCCAATTTATACTGAAAAAGATTCTCCGCAAGAACATGTTCGCGTGGCATTCGGATTTTCAAAATGGAAGCCCTGCCCCTCCAGTCCTTCGGTATAGTCCAACTCTGTTCCGGACAGGTACAGGAAGCTGCGCATATCCACAATCAGGTTAACGCCGTTATCGTTGAACTCCTGATCTTCGGAAGATTCGGATTCATCGGTTTGGGAGTCGAAATTCAGGTCATAGGTCAGTCCCGAACACCCCCCGCTTACCACTCCTACACGCAGTTTCGCGTCTTCGGGAAGGTGTTGTTCATTCTGAATTTCCTTAATACGGCGTGCGGCTCGGTCGCTGACGGTAATAGACATATTATTTATAAATTCCTCTGGCCTATTTAAACAGAAACAACTTGTATCTCAGGATCGACACGCTTGACCATGCTTTCGATAGCATAGAGCGTTCCACTGGTGGCAGTGGGACACGTACCGCAGGCTCCCTGGTAGTGAACCTTTAAGCGGTTGCCATCGAGTCCGAGAATTTTAAGTCCACCGCCGTCGGCCAGCAGATAGGGTCGGACCTGCTCATCCAGCATCTTGTTAATTTCAACCAGGCGCGGGTCGTCGCTTTCCTGCACTTCTCTGGTGGCATGCACTTCACCATCTTCCACCGCATCGGCTTGCGCTTTTGCCTCGCGAATGGGCGGGGCCAGCTTACGTAACAGCTCAGACCAAACTGCATCCCCGTCCTGGGTAACCGTCACGTATTTATCAACGTAATAGACGTTGATTACGTGATCGATGGCGAAAAGCGCAGAAGCCAGCTCATCACCTTCAGCCTGGCTACTGTCCTCAAATGATTTCGTTACCCCATTCGTGAGCGCTTCGCCCAATACAAATCGCATGGCATCGGGATTTGGAGTGCGTTCAATTTCTTTAATCTTTGGCATAGCTTCTTTAGTTTATTTGGAACAGTAGTTACATTGTTTAGAACGAATATAAATAAAATATAGTTTCTACCGAAACACTATTATTTTCAGAGACAGGAACGATCATTCAGAAAAAGTCTTTTGCGCGCTTCACCCCTTCTGCGAGGCGATCAATGTCCTCTTTAGTGTTATAGAATGAAAGAGATGCGCGGGCGGTTCCCGGAATATCAAACCGGCGCATTGCAGGCTGTGCGCAGTGATGCCCGGTACGAACAGCAATCCCCTGCTGGTCCAGAAGGGTACCGATATCTGTCGCGTGAATGTCATCAAATACAAAAGAGATGACCGACGCTTTGTGCTCTGAAGTGCCGATGATACGGAGTCCCTCTATGGAAAGCAGTTGCCCGGTAGCATATTCCAGCAGTTCCTGCTCCCGGCGGGCAATATATTCCATGCCGATCCCGGTCAGGTAGTCGATCGCGGCACCCAGCCCGATACCCGCTACGATAGGTGGTGTCCCGGCCTCAAACTTATGAGGCAGCTTGTTGAAAGTAGTCTCTTCGAAGGAAACCTTGTCAATCATATCGCCGCCTGAGCGGTACGGAGGCATTGCATCCAGGTACTTTTCCTTGCCATATAGAATGCCAAAACCCGTCGGTCCGCACATTTTATGGGATGAAAAAGCGTAAAAATCCACATCCAGCCCCTGTACATCCACCGGACCGTGCGGCACCGCCTGCGCCCCATCGACCAGTACCGGGATATCGTGCTTATGCGCTTCCTCGACAATCTGTTTCACCGGGTGAACGGTTCCCAGCGCATTGGAAACATGTCCTATGGCCACGATCGCAGTCCGTTCGTTCAGCAGTTCAATA
>NZ_JBEPWZ010000200.1:0-5484 GCF_041642155.1 Fodinibius sp. | reverse complement strand
TGGAGCAGGAACCCTTTCTGAAGGAGATCGGGGCCGCTTCGGTCATCCACCGTAACGAAGTACAGGATCGCAGCTCCAAACCACTGCTCGGCGGCCGGTGGTCCGGCGTGATCGAGACGGTAGGGGGGCGAATGCTCGATACGGCCCTTCGGCAGACGCAGCCCAACGGTACCGTTGCCTGTTGCGGTAACGTGCTGGGGCACCAGCTGCAGACCAGCGTGTACCCATTTATCCTGCGGGGCGTCACTCTGGCCGGCATAGACAGCGGCCACTGTCCCATGAAGCTTCGCCGGCAGCTTTGGAAACACCTGGGGGCTTCCTGGAAGCCCGGTCGCCTGAGGGAGATCAGCCGCACCTGCTCGCTTGAGGAACTCAACAGCGAAATCGATCTCATCCTGGAAGGGGGACAGGTCGGACGGGTGGTGGTGGAGCATGAGGAGTGAGGGCTCGTCATAGCCATCCCCACACAACAAAAAAGCCCTGCAACTCGATGAGTTACAGGGCTTTGCGTGGGACCGGGCGGAATCGAACCGCCGACACCACGATTTTCAGTCGTGTGCTCTACCGACTGAGCTACAGTCCCATTCGCTTGCGCTAAGAGTTGCCAAATATAAAATCTTTTCAGCTTTATAAAAAGGATCAATCCGTTTTTCTACGGATTTTCTTGCCGCAGCTGCACGTCCCGCAGCCGCAGCTGAAGCGTCCGCCGCCCATTCCAGTTGTTTTCTTCCAGCGAGTAGGCGATGTTCATCTTCTGATCCTTTTCATTGCGAATGACGGGCAGGTATTCGTGCATGTTGAACCCGATCACGTCAAAAGTGCCGGAGCCGTTCTGGGCGACTTTCATTTTCAGGTGACCCGAGCCCACAATGGTCGGCACGCCCACCACCCGCACGTCCTTGCTGACAAAAATAGGGCGGAGGTTGCCCGGGCCGAACGGCTCGAACTGGCTGAGCAGCTTCCAAAAGCGCATATTGACGTTGCTCAGGTCCAGGTCGCAGTCGATGGACAATTCGGGCTTGAAATCCTGTTCCGTCAGCCGCTCCGAGGCAATCCTGTTGATACGCTCACAAAAAGCTTCGTAGTTCTCCTCGGCTATGGTCAGCCCCGCCGCATATTTGTGTCCCCCGAACTGTTCGAGCAGGTCCTCACACTCCTTGAAGGCCTTGTAGATGTCAAATCCCTCGATGCTGCGGGCCGAGCCCTTGATCTTGCCGTCCACAGTGCTGAGCATAATAGCGGGACGTCCGTAGGCATCCACCAGGCGGGAGGCCACAATGCCGATCACGCCCAGGTGCCAGTCGGGGTTATGCAGTACCATCGAGGAAACCTTGTCCAGGTCGTACTGCTCGTCGACAATGGTTTTTGCCTCTTCCATCGTCTGACTGTCTTCATCGCGGCGGGCGATGTTGATGCTTTCCAGCTCTTGAGCCCTCGCCCGGGCTTCGGCGGCTGTTTCGGCAATCAGCAGCCGCACGGCTTTGGAAGCGTCCCCCATACGTCCCGCCGCATTGATACGCGGGCCCACGGAAAATACAATATTCGACGTCGAAACGGATCCGATCGACAGGTTGATGAGGTCCGCCAGCGCCTTCAGTCCGATCCGTGGATCGCTGTTAATCTGTTTAAGTCCCTCGCGCATGAGAATACGGTTTTCGTCCACCATCGGCACGATATCAGAGGCAATAGAGATGGCCACGAGGTCCAGAAATTTGAAAGCCACTTTTTTGCTGAGACCCAGCTTCTGAACGGTGCCCTGTACCAGCTTAAAGCCTACCCCCGCCCCCGATAGTCCGTCAAAAGGGTAGGAGCAGTCCTCGCGCTTGGGATCAAGCACTGCCACCGCATCCGGGATCGCATGACCCACGTTGTGGTGATCGCAGATAATCAGGTCGATCCCCTGCTCCCTGGCGCGTTTTGCCTCTTCAATAGCCGTAATACCGCAATCCACCGAAACGATCAGGTCGGCCCGTGATTCTGCGGCATGCCGGATCCCTTCCGGGTTGATGCCATAGCCCTCCTTAAAACGGTGGGGGATGTAGAAGTCCACCTCAACGCCGAATTCTTTCAGAAACAGATATATTACAGAGGCAGCGGTGGTGCCGTCCACATCATAATCACCGTACACCAGTACCCGCTCGCGATTACGAATGGCCTTTGCCAGGCGTTCCGTCGCCGCATCCATATCCCTCATCAGAAAAGGATCGTGGATGCTGCTTAAACTTGGTCTGAAATATTTTTTGGCCCGATCATAAGAGTCTATACCCCGCAACGTCAGCAGGTGGGCCACCTTCTGGGGAATACCCAACTCCTGCTGTAACGCAGATACAGCCTCCTCGTTGTCGGGCGTTGAATACACCCATCGAAAAGACATAATTATCGTTATCTGTTTTTTTGTTTTTTGTCATAAATAGTCGGCAGCGGTCAAACTGCACAGCTATGCGACCCGCGGATCCGGGGCGTTTGAATAGAAACTGACTTGCTTCTATAAAGATACAATTTCACAGATAAAAATCATCATTTTAATGATGATATCTTTCACACCGTGAGAGGAAAAAACCTCTTTTTTGCACCTTCGTCCATTCGCCTTCCAATTTTGATTCCTCACCCAAGAAAGTTCCAGTTAGGGAGCCGCAGCGCACGCCAGGCGCTGAGTTTTCTCAGTCTTGATCTTTTACGCTCCTTTTGGGTCAAGCCACAAGGAGCAAAAAATCGAAATTGAATTCAACAACCCAAAAAACTGTTATAAGGCAGGTGTTCTCGTACACTGAACAATACGGAGTAAAAAGAGTATGAGTATTATTCACGGTATCCACACATCAGAAGGTTATTTTATGTGGCGTTCCCCGTACCAATATAATACAACAATGCCCGTTATTATTCAGGAAAGCGATTACGCTTTGTATAAATCATACCATTTTTCTGTTCAACCATAAGAGTACCCATCACTATTACTACTATGATTTCCAAAAAAGATTTTATCCATAAAGACCGGATGATCAAGGGCATAAGCACCAGCGGCGATATTAAAATTTCGGTCGTAAAGACGACGGATGTGGTCAAAACGGCTCGCCGAAAACACAATCTGTCCCTGCTCAATACCGTCCTTCTCGGCCGGGCGTTAACCGCCACCATGCTGATGGCCTCCGAACTCAAGGGTGAAGAGCGCATCCGGATGCGGGTCGAAGGGAAGGGACCCGTGGGACTGCTGGTAGCGGAAGCGAATCGCGTCGGTGAGATCCGCGGCTACGTTCAGCATCCGGAGGTGGAACTGGATTATACCAACGAGCAAACAAGTTTAAGTGACGGACTCGGGGTGGGTATACTGACCATACGCAAGACCTTGTACAATGAGGCCGAGCCCCGTACCAGCAGCATCGAGCTGGTCCGTGGTAACATTACGGATGATGTGGCGTACTATATGGTGCAGTCCGAGCAGGTACCCTCTGCGGTATTGCTCGATGTGGGACTTGACGGACAGGGCCGGATCACCGAAGCGGGGGGCGTGCTGGTACAGCGTATGCCCGACGCACCAGAGGGCCGTATTGAGGCGATGCAGGAAAATTTGCTTCAATTTGATTCCATAAGTGAATTACTGGCATCGGGCCATTACATTGATGATATCATGGAAATGGTGATGGAGCCGGGGGGCGTCAAAGAACTGGACCGCCAGCCGGTCGATTTCTTCTGCCGCTGTACCCGCAAACGATTTGTCAATGCCCTGGCTATGCTCGGTCCCAACGACCTGAAAGAGATCAGTGACGAGGGACAGGAACTGGTGTGCCATTTTTGCAACGAAGAGTACCAGGTCTCAAAGAGCGAAATCGAGGAGCTGCTGATGCAAACAAAAGCCAAAATGAACTGACCAATCCATGGCAGATCGCAAGCATGTCGTTATCGTCGGCGGGGGATTCGCCGGTATCTCGGTGGCCAAAAAACTAAAGAAGGCGGAAGTCGACATAACGCTTGTTGACCGGAGCAACCACCACCTTTTTCAGCCATTGCTCTACCAGGTGGCGACAGCGGCCCTCTCGCCGGGCGATATCGCCACTCCTATTCGCGCCATACTGGGACAGCGCAAAGGCATGCGGGTGCTCCTCGGCAAGGTAACGGATGTCAACCGCGGCCAGCGATTTATTGAACTTAAAAACGGTCGTAAAATCAGTTTTGACTACCTGGTGCTGGCCCCCGGCGCTCAATACAACTACTTCGGCAATGAAGAATGGCCGGAGCATGCCCCCGGATTAAAGTCCATCGGAGATGCCCTGCAGGTCCGCGAGCGCATTCTGTTATCGCTCGAAGAGGCCGAACAGCTGGAAGACCCCAAATTACGGGAGCCTTACCTAACCTATGTGGTCATTGGCGGCGGTCCCACGGGCGTGGAGATGGCCGGAGCCATTGCCGAGATCGCCAAACGCAACATGATGCGTGACTACTCTACCTTCAGTAAAAACGAGACGCGGATCTTCCTGGTGGAAGCCGCCCCGCGCATTCTCAACGGCTATCCCGAATCGCTGGCCGAAAAGGCGCGGGAAACCCTTGAGGAAATGGGCGTTCGGGTGTTACTCAATACCCCGGTCACCGATATCGGCGAAAGAGAAGTCTCCTTTTCGGAGGGTACTATTCAGACGCCGAATATCATCTGGGCAGCCGGGGTGTCCGCCTCTCCCCTGCTCACCTCTCTGAAGGCGGAGCAGGACCCCACGGGGCGGGTGATGGTGGAGGAAGATCTCTCGCTGGCTGACGATGATCATATCTTTGTGATCGGTGATGCGGCCCATAAAGAAGATGCGAACGGAAATCCGCTGCCTGCTCTCGCGCCGGTGGCCATGCAGCAGGGGGATTTTATCGGGGAGCTCATCAAAAGGGAAGCCGCCGACCCGGCAACAGAACGAAAAGCGTTCTCCTTCACCGACAAGGGGACCATGGCGACGGTGGGACGCGCCAAGGCGGTGGCCGATATCCGCGGGTTTAAATTCAGCGGCTTTATTGCCTGGATTCTCTGGTCGGTCGTCCACATTTTCTTCCTGATCGGTTTTCGCAACCGCTTCCGGGTATTTGTGGAATGGATGTGGCACTACCTGACCTTCAACCGGGGCGTGCGGCTTATCACGGACCGGAAGAGTAATAAGGAAGATGAAACTGACCGGCCGCAACGGACATACGAGTGAAGCTTTGCCGGTTGAGCGTGTGCTGTGTCATATCACTTGTTAATTACGGTCAAATAGTATACATATACTTATATGCATTACATTAGAGAGTAAGATATGAAACGCACCCAAATATATCTCACGGAGGAAGAGCAACAGGCCTTCGACAGGCTTTCCGAGCAGAAAGGCACCAGCAAAATTAATAACGTTCAATTTAAAACATTTCCCAATGGTAGTACTGAAGGAGGCACCATATTGAAGCAGTTTTACCTATCTAACATGAGTTTATATTATAAACGTGTTGTGCAGTTAACTGACCTTTCAGCGTCCCTGC
>NZ_JBEPWZ010000199.1:0-5489 GCF_041642155.1 Fodinibius sp. | reverse complement strand
CCGTCGGCCCCAAAGATAGTAATTCTTCGCGGGAGCCTGAATTCTTTTAACTGAGCATAGGCGTCGTATTGAATTTTAGAATAGGGCAGCCGGGAATTTGCGGGCTGAATGACCTCGCTGACGAGGTACTTATCCTTGTCTACGAAAACCCGGGCGCCGGTGGATAGAAAGAGTTTAAAGTGGGTATCGTTTTCCTGCACTTCTTCGATATGGTCGGCATTCAGGGTGAAGTTGATAATATCGAGAATGTTCAGCGAAGCTAATTGATTGATCCGATCGAGATTCCCGTCGCGAACGGGAATCCGGCGGGCATAGTTGTCCACCTTGTTGTAGACCAGCAGCGTATCGCCATCGGTCAGCAGCTGACCTCCTTCAATACCGAGGCCATTCCGGATAGTTACCATGCTTTTGGAGCGGTTGCTGGAAAACAGGAGCGTAGCGCGCTCGGTATTTTCCGGCTCGCTGACAATTGCCCGCCCTTTGCCTTTCAGGGTATGGAGCGTGCTGGTGTAGTCAGGCAGCCGGTCTGCAATCGTTTTGCCATCAGCGGAGGAGGACTGATAACCTTCCTTTGCCACCTCTGCCACCTCTTTGGTACCGGAGCAGGAGGCCAGGACCATACAGAGGAGGACAAGGGTCGTTCTGGGGCACAGGGATATCGATATCCGGAAGGCATCGGTCATCATGGTTGCTCGGCGCCGCGAAGTTGTCAGCAGCATTAAATTATGTGGTTGAATGTTTGTTTGCCGGGATCCTCGAATATAGGCATCATCTTGTTAAGCGCCTGCCACATGAGTGATTCCGGCACGTTCTCTAAACGATTAATATAACTTTATAGTACCAAAATAAGCAGAAATATGCCTGGGTTGAGGCTTATCGCCGCATACGAACCCGTTAAGCTTGATTACAAACGCTAACTGATGGCTTTACGCCAGACATTGAGTCGCTCAAAGGCGTGCTTCATGTGCGAGCCGTACCAGCTAAACCATTCGCCTTCAACCAAAAGGACCCGGGCGGCGGGACATACTTCCTGTACTTGTGCGAGGTGTCTTTCCCTGAAGGGGTAGGGTTCGCTGCTGAGCAGAACCAAATCCGGGTTACAGCTTTTCAATTCTTTGAGATCGATTTTTGGGTAGCGGCTTCGGCTGCCAAATATATTCCGCAGGTTCCAGTGCTCCAGCACGTCATGGATGTAGGTGTCGCCACCGACACTCATCCACGGGTCCTTCCATATCATATAAGCCGTTCGCAGTTCCGGTTCCCCGGGTCGTTGGTCAAGGCGATCCTGTATATCGGAGATGAGCTTGCCGGCCCGTTTTGTGACCTGCATTTTTTGGCCCAGCCTGTGGATGGTGATCAGGGCGTCCTCGATCGTGGCGATTTCCGTTACTTCGACCTCAAAATCGTTCATAAGCGATTTAATGTCAGTGGGACGGTTTTCCTCCTTGTTGGCGATAATGAGGTCAGGATCGGCCTGCCTGATGGTATCCAGCCGCGGGTTTTTGGTCCCCCCGACAATGGGGATGTCCGCCACCTCTTCTTTCGGGTGGACACAAAATCGTGTTCTGCCCGCCAGCTTGTCCTTGAGCCCCAGGTCAATGAACAGTTCCGTAAGGCTTGGGACTAAACTGATAATACGCCGGTAGTTGAATGCCATAGCGAAAAATATGTGAGTGTAAGAAAACCGATTGAATGCTGGTGCGATTTATTTGCTTCAGCCCTCCTTTCAGGAGTTTGTCAGACTCAGCGCGATTTATTGCATTCCCACTTTACCACTATCCTCGGTTCGTCATAGGCCTAAGTGTGCAAACCGGGACGGTGGGAACCGGTCCAATATACATAATTGGCGTCTTGTTTTTGAATTGCAATTAGCCTCCATATGTTTAAGTGAAAAACCAGAAATTTTTGTCTTACTCAGAAAATACCAATATTATTTGCGGGGAAAATATTTCACGGCCATTGGAAACGGTTTTTCGGATAAGAATCCTGCCCACAATAAAATTTCTTTGCGAATAATCCAGGTTCGATTAAAAAATTTGTAATAAGCCCAAGTTATTGATATATCATACCGTCCCAGTTAAATTTAACATACACACATGAAGCGCACTCGCTCCCTAACGCCATACGTTGTCATCCTTCTCTTCGCTTTCCTTTTTATCTCCTGTGCAAAACGCTCGGGTCCCCCTAAAGTCCTGGTTTTCAGCAAGACGGCCGGGTTCTACCATGAAGCTATTCCCGACGGGGTGACGGCGATACAGCAGTTGGGGGACGAGCACGGCTTTGAGGTCGACACGACGACGAATGCGGATATGTTTACCGAGGACACGCTCCGGCAGTACTCGGCGGTCGTGTTTATGAATACCAACGGGGATGTGCTCGATAAGTACCAGGAAGCTGATTTTGAACGATACATCCAGGCGGGAGGAGGCTATATGGGGATCCATTCCGCCGCGGCTACCGAATACCAGTGGGGCTGGTATGGACGGCTTGTAGGGGGCTACTTCCTGGATCATCCCGAGGTGCAGGAGGCCGAATTGCATGTGGAGGATGATACGCATGCGTCCACCGACTTCCTGCCCGATCCCTGGAAGCGAACGGACGAGTGGTACAGTTTCGACAACTTCAATGAAGAGGTGAACGTCCTTCTGACGATTGACGAGGACAGTTACGAGGGCGGAACCCCCATGGGGTATCACCCGATGGCATGGTATCACCAGTACGACGGGGGACGAGCTTTTTATACCGCACTGGGTCACACGAAGGAAGCGTACAGCGACGAGCTTTTTCTGAACCATATCCTGGCGGGCATTGAATACGCTATCGGGGAGAACCATAAGCTGGATTACACGAAAGCCACGACCCACCGGGTGCCCGATGCCAATCGCTTTTCGAAAACCCAGTTGATAAGCGGTAAGCTGTTTGAACCGACAGAAATGACAATTCTGCCCAATCGCGATATCCTGATTGCCCAGCGGCGCGGGGGCATATTGCTGTACAGCGATCGCGATTCCACCTTAAATCAGGTGGGAGCGCTGGACGTGTATTGGAAAACCGACGAGCCCAACGTTAACGCCGAAGAGGGACTGATGGGTATCCAGGCGGATCCCGATTTTAAAGAAAACGGCTATGTCTATGCTTTTTACAGTCCGGCCGATACCTCGGTAAACCGGCTGTCGCGGTTCACCTTTGAAGATGATACGCTTCGCTCGGAGACAACCATCCTGCAGTTTTATTCCAAACGGGATATCTGCTGCCATACCGGAGGGTCGATCGCCTTTGATAAAGAAGGCTTGCTCTATCTCTCGACGGGTGATAATTCGACCCCGTTTAACCAGCCCGACCAGCCGTATGTGCTGGACGGCTACGCGCCGCTGGACGAGCGGGAAGGTTTTGAGCAGTATGATGCCCAGCGCACCTCCGGCAATGCCAATGACCTGCGCGGGAAGATCTTGCGTATTCGCGTGAACGAGGATGGCAGTTACGAAATACCGGAGGGAAACCTCTATCCCGAAGGCAAGGAGGGTACGCGTCCCGAAATCTATGTACAGGGCAATCGAAACCCGTACCGCATTTCCGTAGACCAAAGGAACGGATACCTCTACTGGGGAGAAGTGGGGCCCGACGCCCGCAGCGACAGCCTGGATACGAGAGGTCCCAAGGGGTACGACGAAATTAACCAGGCGCGCGAAGCCGGGTTTTTCGGCTGGCCTATGTTTATCGCAGACAACAAGGCCTATCACCGGTATGATTACGGCAGCGGGGAGTCCGGGGAGCCCTTTGATCCGCAACAACCCCTCAATTTATCTCCCAATAATACAGGCATTGAAGAGCTGCCCCCGCCCAAACCGGCTTTTATCTGGTATCCCTATGATGCCTCCGAGGAGTTTCCGGAGGTGGGGACAGGGGGACGAAATGCGATGGCGGGACCGGTTTATTATACGAACCACTATCCCGGGGAGACCCGGCTGCCGGAGTATTATGACGGCAAGCTGTTTATTTACGACTGGATACGCGGCTGGATTAAGGTGGTGACGATGCAGCCCGGCGGTGATTTTGACAAGATGGAGTCTTTTATGCCGGAGACAGAGTTAAACGCCCCTATTGATATGGAAGTCGGTCCCGACGGGCGCCTTTATATCCTGGAATACGGGAGCGGCTGGTTTGCGGAGAATGATGATTCGGGACTGCTGAGAATCGATTTCAATGCGGGCAATCGTCCCCCGGAAGTAGAGGATCTCTCTGTTGATAAGACCTCAGGAACCCTTCCGCTTGAGATTGAAGCCACCGTTGAGGCCGCCGATCCCGAGCAGGATCAGCTGAGCTACAGCTGGAATCTCGGAGACGGAACGATCGTAGAAACAAACGAGCCGCGGCTGGTGCATACGTTTGAGGAAATAGGAGAATATGCCATTTCGGTTGAGGTTGACGACGGACACGGACATGCCGTGACAAGCAGCTCCGTTTCGGTATATGCCGGGAACAGGGAGCCCGATGTGTATATTGATATTGAAGGCAACGGCACCTTTTACTTTCCCGGTCAGCCGGTTTCCTACGCGGTGCGTGTCGAGGATGATGAGGGCTCCACCGCTTCGGATGATCTTGACCTCTCGAGGCTCTTTGTTACGGCCAGTTATGTAGAAGGAGGCGAGGGGACAGACGCCCCGCGGGGACATCAGGAAGCTACGGAAACGATGAGCGGCAAGAGTATGATCGAATCGTATGATTGCCGGGCATGTCATACCGTGGACTCCCCCTCCGTGGGTCCCTCGTATACAGCGATTGCAGAGCGCTACCGGGATTCCACCGATATTCATTCGTATTTGATTGATAAAATTAGAAACGGAAGCACCGGTGTATGGGGCGACCGGGCGATGCCGGCTCACCTCGAGCTCAGCGAAGCGGATGCTCACAAAATCGTTTCCTGGATTATGACGCACAATGATGAGGGACAGGCCCGGGAATCGCTGTCTCCCTCGGGACAGCTCCAGCCCACCCTGGATAAAGCGTTGATTTCGAATGGCGTGTTCATCCTTTCGGCCAGCTATACCGATCAGGGGGGTCCCGATACCAAGCCTTTGACCGGTAATACCAGCGTATACCTGAGGAATAATACGATCTCTTTGGCATCGGCCAGAAATATGCAGGGATATGCAACGATGACGCAGGACGACAAGCTGTTGCTGACCGTCCCGGAGGAAGAAGGGTCCTTTGGATTGGATGATATTGATCTCGCCGGTATTGCGGGCGTTCGCATCTCGACGGTAACACGGGAACCGGTTGAAGAGGAGTACGTGTTTGAACTCCGCCTGGATAGTCCCGATGGAAAAAAGGCCGGGGAGGCCCTTCGAAGCGGCGTGGGACAACAAACCGGGGAAGGGTTCGCTCATTCCATTACCATTCCCGTAGATGACGGTATTGCCGAGGGGACACATGATTTATACATTGTAAGCCGTCCGGTTGAAGGGCGGTCCTCAGCCCGGCTTATACTG
>NZ_JBEPWZ010000198.1:0-5543 GCF_041642155.1 Fodinibius sp. | reverse complement strand
GCGATTTCGGCGGATGTAGCAGAAGAAAAGGAGGACACCGAAGAGCAGGAGCCTGCAGCTGACGCCCGGGAGGAAGAAGAGGCCCAGGAAGAAAAATCTTCAGGTGAAGAAGCATCAGCGTCAGACTCAGAAGAGGAAACGGAGGAAGAACGCGCGAAAACCTCTGAAGAGGAAGAGCCGGAATCGGATGAAGCGGAGGACGAGAAAGTAAAAGCAGAAGCTTCTGAAGAGGAAAAAGAAGATGCCGGGGACAAAGAAGAGGAAACGGAAGAAGCATCAGATCAATCCGACACGCCGGTTTCCAGCGAGATGCTGGCCAAGGAAGCCATTTCGCATATCGAAGATACGCCGCTGGAGGAACTCGAAGGCTTTGTAACGGAAGAGGAGGATCGGGTAACCGTCCGCCGCGCGTGGGACGATAAGCACGACGAGGAAGAATAGAATAAACGATCATTATCAAAGCAAAGCTTTGCCGAATATATTCGCCGGCAGGGCCAAGCCCATTATGCTGGAATCAATTGAAAACCAGTATCATAAAATCGGGTATATCGCCCGGTCTCACGGTGTACAGGGAGAAGTGTTGATCATCTCCGAACTGGACGCTCCGACACTTTTTGATTCGCTTGATCTGGTACGCATTGAAAATGCCAGAGGGGATTTGGTCCCCGCCCGGGTTGAGTCGGTCCGGGTACAGGAAAAGCATAACCGACTTTCGTTCTTTGTTAAATTTGAGCATGTGACTGATCGCACACAGGCCGACAGGCTAAAGCAGTATGCGGTTTTTGCAGATCGCGACGAGGTAGACCACCTGCTGGACCACGATGGTGACGGCCCGGTGGATATGACCTCTTTTGAGGTCCGGATGAACGGCAGCCGGATTGGCACGGTAGAAGAAGTTCTTCACAACCCGGCCCATCCCATCCTGCAGATCTCCACCCGCAACCGGGAACAACTGCTGGTCCCTTTTGTGGACGAGTATGTTAAGGGGGTCAACGAAGAGCACCGGCAGATCCTTTGCCGGAACCTGGAACAACTGGGAAAATTGTAATCTATGATGCGTATTGATATCATATCGGCCTTACCGCAGCTCTTGAAAGGGCCCCTGAATCACAGTATTGTGGGCAGGGCCCGGGAAAATAAGCTGGTAGAGATCCATATTCACGATCTCCGGGACTACTCGGAAGACAAGCACCGGAAGGTCGACGATTACCCGTATGGGGGAGGCGCCGGCATGGTGTTGACGCCACAGCCTATATTTTCCTGTATCGAGCAGCTGTCGAGCCGGAGAGCATATAATGAAATCATTTTTACCGCGCCCGACGGCGATCTGTTTGAGCAGGAGGATGCGAATGCCCTTTCCGTCAAACAGAACCTGATGTTCCTGTGCGGCCATTACAAAGGCGTTGATCAGCGCGTGCGGGATGAATTGATTACCCGGGAATACAGCATAGGCAACTATGTGCTTTCCGGCGGCGAGCTGCCGGCTATGGCGATGACCGATGCGATCGTTCGCCTTTTGCCCGGCGCGCTGGGCGATGCGGAAAGCGCACTGACCGACTCCTTCCAAAACGATTTGCTGGAGGGACCGGTCTATACGCGTCCCGCCGAGTTCAGGGGCATGAACGTACCGGCAGTCCTGCGATCGGGTAACCATCAAAAAGTAAAAGAATGGCGATTGAAAAAATCGCTGGAGCGTACCAAACAAGTACGTCCTGAGATGTATAAAAAATTTCGAAACGAACATTAGTAAAAATAATCATGGATAAGTTAAAATTAGCAGAACAGGCATTAATGACCGATAAGTATCCCGAGTTTAAAACCGGGGATACGGTAAATGTGCACTATCTTGTGCGGGAAGGAGACAAAGAGCGAATCCAGCAATTTGAAGGGCTCGTTATCTCCCGCCGGGGTTCCGGTGCCAACCAAACGTTTATGGTCCGTAAAATTTCAGCCGGTAATATCGGGGTAGAGCGTATTTTCCCGCTCTTTTCTCCGTTTATCGACAAAATTGAATTGCGTAGACAGGGCGATATCAAACGGGCAAAACTCTACTACCTGCGGGAGCGCCAGGGTAAGTCGGCCCGCGTCAAGGAAAAAGATCAAAATCAGAACACGATTCGCGAGCTAAACCGGGAGGCCGAAGAGCGGAACAACGCAGCTGAGGCCCAGGAGGAAGAGTAGGAGCAAGAATCTTTTTTCAGTCAGGTAGTATGGTGTAGTGATTCTATTATTAGATGGAGACCATAATATGTACATGGTTTCCATTTTTATAGAAGCTGGTTGTACGTGGGACGGAATGTTTCAGATGTTGCCTTTTTTGCCTCCTGACAGGAATAACGGAAAGTATTATTGATTCGGGTATTCGAGGTTTTTCCAATTCTATTCATCTCAGCCTCAACTATCGACTTTTTTACTCAAGAGCCCTACTCCTGACTGTTAAACCAACAGCTGCCCTTTAATCCGTTTCCAGAGCCTTGGTAAGCTTCAGCAACAGATATTCATATTGCTCTTTAACATCCCCCTGTTGCTTCTCAACCCCTTTTTCAAGCATATTTTTACTTTTTTTCAGTAAGGAGTAGATCGTATCCGATAGATCTGCTGCGCTTTCACTGTTGTCCCGGGCCGGCAGACCGGTAAGACGTTCGATGTTTATTAGCTGCGATATGACTGCGCCATCTCCTCTCGGGGCGGATATACGGTTATTACGGCTGGACAAATCCGGCAGGCCGTATTGCAGCAGTTCCCGGTCTTTGTCGGTCCATGTATACGTACCGGCACTCGCGCCCCTCTCCTCTTTGCCTTCGTCATTGCGGATCGGTGATTTATCAATCAGGTAATCGGTCAACAGCGTCTGCATCATGCGCTCCCCTCTGGTTGGGCTGCTTCCCGCTGTGGTACTCTCCCACACATAATTGAATACATCATTTAAAAAATCTTGCTGCGTATACGTATTGCCATATGCTTTCTGCTGACTCACTTTAATACGTTCAACGCCCCAACGCAAGGTATACGGAAACAAAACGGATACTGTACGATTCTGAACATCCCCGTTGATATCATTCATCTCCCGGTTGATGCGTTCGTTATTCATCCACGAGGTGGCCTCCAGCGCCTCCAGCAAAAATGTCAGCGACCTTCTCTGCTCTGCTTCGGGCACCACCTCGAAAGCCGGAAAAGGATCGCCTTCATACTTCCGCTGCTGATAAATGCCCCCGATATTGGCAAGCACATGCCGCCAGTACCAGTAGAACTCTATATTAATAACCGAGAAGTTTATGTCGGTCCGGAACCGGTAATCCTCATCTTCCCCATCGACCCATGCGTTCATATGCTCAAACACATACCTCAGATTCCTGATCGCATAGCGAGCAGCCTTTACACGGTCGCTGCCCAGCAGTCCTAAAACATTAGGATGCAAATTTGGGTCCTGGGAACTATTCGAATCATATTCCCGGTAGCGATACATGGGATCATCAATCTTGTCAGCAATCCATTTTCTCAGAACAGGGACCTCATCGTCCGGGTTGTCGGCTTCGGGGATCGGTGTATAAAGCCACTTGATGGCATAGTGATCGTATACTCCCAAATCATTGGGCGTCATCTTTACGCCACGCTCGACATCACCGGGCTGGGCGACGTAATTGAAGTTTACATTATCCATGATGGAAGGGGTAATGCCGTATCGCCGGGTAAAGGACGGCGATCGCAGGGAATCCACCGGGATGGCCGAAGATGCCCCGATATTGCGGGCCAGGCCCAGTGTATGTCCCACTTGCCGGGCGGTCACGTCCCTGATGGCCTTGCCCAGCAGCTCGTCCGGGATATCGGTCGTTCTGGCCCGCTCTTCGGCCGCCCCGGCCTGGATAAAGATGCTCTTCCGCAGCCGGTCCAGCACTCCCTGGTAGAGCGAAACCGACGCACTTAGAATTTCTCCGGAGCGGGGATCCACCCACGTTCGTCCCTTTGCCCTTTCATTATTGCTAAACACGTAGTTTATCGTAGTGTATTTGATGTTGTTGGGATCGAAACCGGGGTCATTTTCCGGAAACGGGCGGGTCACCAGCGCATTCTTAAACCCAACCTGTTCAAACGCTTTATTCCAGTCGTCTACGCCTTTCTCCACGTAGCGGACCCAGGCATCGGGAAAGGTATCATCTATGTAAAAGACCACGGGCTCGACCGGCTCCACCAGCTTCCCTTCTCTGAAAGCCTCCGGGTCTTCCGGCAGAAGTTTCCACCTGTTGGCATACCGCACCTCCTCTGTGCCGTTGTCCTCCCCGGAAATCCTGTAGTATTCGTTGGAAGAAACTCCGATGCGGGGATCACTGATTCGCGGGCGCATCGTCTGGTCCGGCAATAATGCCAGGGTGTGTTTCATGCGGTAGGTGGCGGGACGTTTATTCTCTGTCCGGAACCCCAAAAAGGAAGAGGATATGTCATAGGACAGATAACTTGTGATTGTAATATTATCTTCAAAAGCCGCCACGTCGACCAGCTGAGAGCGTCCCTTCTTAAACGTTGGCCTTTTACTGGCAAATAACGAGGAAACACCGGCATAGGGTCCAAAAGGATCAATGGCATCCCTGCCGTTGATAAAGATAGCCGTGGCATCAAAAACCAGCGCAGAACTATCGGGCGTTACGGCCTCAATATCGAAGGAATCCAGAATGGGACCCAGGCTATTTTTTTCAAGGGCCGACTGTATCGCCCGCGTACTATCCCCGGCCACGGCCGATATGTTGACTTCACGCAGGTATACGGTGGAATCTTCCATCGTGAAATAAATGGGCAGGGGAGCGTCCGGCTGTTCCCCCGTTGCCGCATCGGCGGCATTGCTGGTGGCTTCAACAGAGGCCCCCAGGAGCATTTTTTTATCCAGCAGTTCCGTGGGAAGCTCAAAATAGACCTTCCCGTCCATTTTACGCAGAGTTATCATGCCCTCCGAACTTTTCACGGGCTTGCCCTCGAACAGCTTTCCGTAATCCGTGGCCTTGGTGGAATCTTTTTTCTCCTGCGCCATGGATACTCCAACAAACATACCCAGGAGCACAGCGGCAAGACTAATTTTTTTTATAACCGTATTCAGTGGCATCTCAGTGAATAACATTTTCAATGTTGCGCAGTAACAGTTCATAATGTGATTGGGTGCCGGCATCGGTACTGGTTGCCACAGCTTCTTCCAGCAGCGACCTGACCTTCATCAAATAGGTGTAATTCAAATGATCCAATACCGGTTTCGTGTGAAAGTGAATGCTGGCGCTGCCGAAGGAGGCCGAAACAGGGTCCGACCCTTCGACATTGGTATCCGAAGAACATGGAGAAAGGTATTTCTGGTAGAGGCCGCTGCCGAAATCCGCCCTCAGTTGTTCTTCCACAAATCCCGGCAGTTTTATCCCCTTAAACTCATGCTCATCCTTGTCCCCTGATGAAAAGGCGAATGTGCCGGAGGAGCCTGCTTCTTCCAACCCGCTTTTAGCAATGACCGCCTGAACAAAGGCTTTCTGAAATTCACGCTCTGTCTCCGTGAGTGCCGACTTCTCCTG
>NZ_JBEPWZ010000197.1:0-5585 GCF_041642155.1 Fodinibius sp. | reverse complement strand
CGGAGGTGACGCTTACCGGCGTGGATGTCGACGATTTGGGACATTTCCCAGAGGCGTTCCGAACAACGGGCACGGAGCTGGCGATGAACGGAGACACCGTACACGTTAACGCACCCGAAAAACTCCATCCGACCGATATCAGGACTCAGGTTTACCCGGGCTTTCCGACCGACCTGCAGGCGCAGTGGGCTACCATGATGACACAGGCCGACGGCACCTCCTCTGTTACCGACACCATTTATTACGACCGGTTCAGTTATGTGCCGGAAGTGACCCGCCTGGGCGCTGATATGGAGGTCACGGAAAACACCGCGACCATCGAGGGCAAAACGCCCCTGAAAGGAGCTTCTGTCATGAGTACGGACCTGCGCGCCAGCGTCAGCCTGGTCCTGGCGGGGATGATCGCTAAAGGCAGTACGGATGTACTGCGCATCTATCACCTGGACCGGGGCTATGAAGATCTGGAACAAAAGCTAACCGCGGTAGGCGCCCGGATAACCCGCACCGGCCAGGAAGAGTGAGGGACTGGAATATTAGCGCTTACATTAATGGTAATGAACTTGTATATTAAGATAATGTTATTCAGGATTTACTAAATAATTTCAGGTTTTAATTGCAGACATTGTCAAACATACAAGTATTTTTATCTTTTTCTAACGCTTTAGCAAGGCTTTTTCTTGTATCATTGTACCAAACAGCGGAATATTTGACTTCCCTGGATGCTTGTAATACTTCTCTGCAAGACGATCCCTTTTCTGAATACCAACAACGATCTGTACAACCTATTTTTTATCCTAACAGGAATTATAACATAGCGGTTGCTGAACTCCCGCTGAAACGTATGAAATTTAAGATTGCTTTATCTATGATGATGCCGATTGAATATTTGATCAGGGTTAAACGTCCGGAGTACAGCAACGGTGTGAAAGACGAGTATTTCCATGAAAAATCAAATCATTATTCACGCTTCGGGAAAGCAAACCCGGATCGCATTGCTGGAAAACGGCGAACTTGCCCAACTTTTTATAGAGTCTGAGGAAAATCAGCGCACGGTTGGCAATATTTACCTGGCGAAAGTCCACAAAGTGATGAGCGGTATTCGTGCCGCTTTCATCGATATGGGTACGCCGAAAGACGCTTTTTTGCACTTCTCCGATGCCGGCGACCATCTGAAAGAATATGTTCAGATGCTCAACGGCAAAAACGCGATTCACAAAAACGTTCGCGGAGAGCTGAAAAAAACGAATTTCGACAAGATATCGAACTACGAAAAACAGAAGTGGGCCGGCAAGATTCTACGTCCCGGCCAGCAGCTGCTGGTTCAAATCGTTAAAGAGCCTATCGGGTCAAAAGGTCCCCGTGTTTCTACCGACATCACGGTGGCGGGACGTTTCCTCGTGCTTATCCCGATGGGAGAATATATCGCGGTTTCGCGGAAGATTAATAACTACAAGGAGCGACGGCGCCTCAAAAGCGTGGTTGGTTCTATGGTTCCCGACGGCTTTGGCGTCATCATACGTACGGTAGCCAAGGGTAAGGACAAGAAGGCCATTGAAGACGACATGCGGAATGTGCTCAAAAAATGGGAGCGCATTTTGGAACAGCTGGAAACGGCCAAGCCCCCTGCCCTGCTCTACAAAGACCTCGACATGACCGAGAGCCTGGTTCGCGATCTTTTTGCGAAACAGTACGATCGGGTGCTGGTTGACGACCCTGACATGTTCAAGCAGATCAAGTCGTACGTCAGTCAGGTGGCCCCGCAGATGATTCCCAATGTGGAGCTGTACAAGGGACGTGAACACATCTTTGACTTTATGAAGGTAGCCAAGGATGTGGATTCTATTTTCAGTCCCCGCGTACGGATGCCATCGGGCGGATACCTGATATTCGAACAAACGGAGGCGATGTATGTGGTGGATGTCAACTCCGGTCCCTACGCCGCCAAAGAGAGGCAGGAAGACAACTCGCTGAAAACAAATTTGGAGGCCGCCCGCGAAGTGGCCAAACAGTTACGCCTGCGCGACATCGGAGGCATTATCGTCGTCGATTTTATTGACCTGCGCAAGGGTAAGAACCGCAAGAAAATTTATGATGAACTCAAAAAAGAGTTCAAGAAAGATCCTGCCAAAACCAATGTGATCGGGATGAGCGACTTCGGACTGGTCCAGATTACCCGCCAGCGAATTCGTCCAAGTGTGGTTAATTCCGTCTCAAAAGTATGTCCCACCTGCGGCGGTTCGGGCAGCGTTGTGACTCAAAATACGATCATTGCCGATCTGGATGCATGGCTCAGCAAATTCCGCACCACGACGGACTACCGCGCTGTGGATATCTATATAAATCCTTACCTTAAGTCGTACCTTGAAAAAGGATTCATGAGTATAAAATGGAAATGGATGCTCCGCTACTGGCTCAAGATTTCGCTCGTGGCAGATGAAACGATCTCCCTGAATGAATACAAGGCAACCATTGCCGGTTCAGATATTGATATCACTGATGTGGTAATGCAGGAGAAAGATATCGATGAGATTATTGCGAAAGCCAGAGAAGACGAAGAACTGGCCGCAGCCAAAGAGCGGCGGAAAAACCTCGACTATTACAAAAAAGGTCCCAACGGGGAGAAAAAGAAAGATACCCGCAAACCACGACCAACCCGCTCGGAGCGATCGAATTCAAAGTACTACAAAAATTAGACCTGACGGTAAAACATCCTTTTTCACAAAAAATGATTGAACGACCGACTTCACTATGAGTATAACAGATTTGAAAGCAACGACCGTTGTGGGTATCATCCATAACGGGGAGGCGGCTATAGCAGGCGACGGACAGGCTACCATGGATAAAACCGTCATGAAGGCTACTGTTAACAAAGTGCGCAGGCTTTACGAGGGAAAAATTGCCGCCGGTTTTGCCGGATCCACCGCCGATGCTTTTACGCTTTTTGAGAAATACGAAGAAAAACTGGAACAGTATAACGGGAATCTGCAGCGCGCCGCCGTTGAGATGGCCAAAGAGTGGCGCAGTGATAAATTTCTCCGCAAGCTGGAGGCCCTGCTGATCGTTATGAATAAAGAAAAGGCCCTGCTGATATCCGGTCAGGGCGATGTCATCGAGCCGGACGACAAAATCCTGACGATCGGCAGCGGCGGGTCCTATGCCCTGGCAGCCGCCCGGGCCCTGAAAGAAAGTGCTCCGGAACTGTCCGCCCGCGAGATAGCTGAAAAATCACTCCATATTGCTGCGGATATCTGTATATATACGAATCACAATTTAAGTGTTTTAGAATTAGAAGAGTAGAAACAAGTACTATGCAAAAGGTTATACAACATAAAAGCTTAACGCCACGGCAGATTGTAGCTGAACTGGACAAATATATTATCGGCCAGGATGAAGCCAAGCGCTCGGTATCCATAGCCCTGCGTAATCGCTGGCGGCGCTTGAATGCCGACGAAGAAATACGGGATGAAATACTCCCCAATAACATCCTTCTTATAGGTCCCACCGGCGTCGGTAAAACGGAAATCGCCCGGCGGCTGGCCAAGCTGGCGGACGCTCCTTTCATTAAAGTGGAAGCCAGCAAGTTTACGGAGGTGGGCTACGTGGGCCGCGATGTAGAGTCGATGATCCGTGACCTGACCGACATATCGGTCAATCTGGTAAAGACAGAGATGCAGGAACGAGTCAAGGAGGAGGCAAAAAAGATTGTGGAAGACCGTATCCTGGACATCCTCATTCCCCCGGTCAAACAGCCGGCCAACGATTCGGCGGGATTTCAGAAGGAAGACCAGAACTTTAATCCCGAACAGGCCTCCGATCAGGAGCTGAACAAGCGTACGCGCGAAAAATTTCGCGAAAAGCTGCGCAAGGGCGAGCTGGAAGATCGCAAGATTGAGGTGGAAGTCAGTAAATCCAGCAAAGCCCCGATGATGCAGGTCTTTGGTCCCCAGGGCGGAATGGAAGAGATGGGCATCAACCTGCAGGATATGCTCGGCAACCTGGGCGGGGGAAAGAAATCCAAGCGCAATGTGACTATTGAAGAAGCCCGGGAACTGCTGCTGGAAGAGGAGGCGGAAAAACTCATCGACCATGATGCAGCCGTCCAGGAAGCCCTCGAGCGCGTCCAGAAACATGGCATTGTGTTTATTGATGAAATTGACAAAGTAGCTGAATCTTCTTCCGGTAACGGCAAAGGCGGCGGCGGTCCCGATGTCAGTCGCCAGGGCGTTCAGCGCGATATGCTTCCGATCGTCGAAGGCAGTAATGTTTCCACCAAACACGGGATGGTCAAAACCGATCATATTCTGTTTATCGGCTCCGGCGCTTTTCACGTCTCCAAACCTTCGGATCTTATCCCGGAACTGCAGGGGCGCTTTCCTATTCGGGTTGAACTGAATTCACTTACGGAAGCAGACTTTTTTGACATTCTCACCAAACCCAAAAATGCCCTGACGAAGCAGTACCAGGCTATGCTGGCTTCCGAGGGGGTAGATGTAGAGTTCACGACCGACGCTATCAGTGAAGTGGCGGCTATAGCCGCCCAGGTAAACCGGCGGGTGGAAAATATAGGTGCCCGGCGCCTCCACACTATTTTGTCGTCGCTACTTGATGAGCTTCTGTTTGCAATTCCCGATGATATCAGCTCCGGTGAGATCACGATTGACCGGGAATATGTGAACAAACAGCTGGATAATCTTGTTAAGGATAAAGATCTAAGTCAATATATCTTATAATATTGCTACTGTTTCCAATTATTTACTAACTTACCGTGCCCCGGTCTAAAGAACTGTGGGCATAAAACAAGTGGGTAATTAATTCGCCAAAGGTACGTTAGAAAGATATCACAGCTAATAAAACGATAAAATTTGAGTCATTATGAGCGCAAAAAAACTCTTAGCTCCCAATGTTGCGATTCTCCTCGCACTTTCGATTTTTTGGCTTGCGGGAGTTGAAACCGTAGTCAAAGATGGTGATAAAGACCAGAAAAACCTAAAAAAATATGTGCAGGCCCAGCAGCGAATTATCGATAATTACGTCGATCCGGTAGACGTGACAAACCTTTACAAGAGCAGTATCCGGGGACTGGTTTCCAATCTCCCGGACAGCACGATCGATCTGGCCAATACCCCGCTCGATACCTCTTTTACCGACTTGAAGATAGAGGACCTCGGAGAATCGATTAAGCTTTTTGAAGAAGCCTATCGTTATATGGCAGATACTTATCCCAATGTGAATATGACCAACCGGACTGAAGATGCGCTCGAAAATATGTTCCGGTCGCTCGACCCGCACTCTATCTATATCGAGCCCAAAACCAGTGATGCCATTGAGGACGAATTTGCCGGCAAATTCCAGGGGGTCGGTATACAGTTCGATGTTATTGACGACACCATTACCGTCATTACAGCTATTGCCGGGGGACCCAGTGACCAGCTGGGCATCCGATCCGGAGATCGTATTATCGGTATCAATGATAGTACCTCTATTGGGTTTACCAGAGAACAAGTAGTCAACACGCTGCGCGGACCCAAAGGCTCGGAGGTGGATGTCACCATCAAACGACCCCATGTCAATGAGTTACTGGAATA
>NZ_JBEPWZ010000196.1:0-5613 GCF_041642155.1 Fodinibius sp. | reverse complement strand
CCTTTGCCTTTCACCTGACCGGCGGAGCCCCTGTAACCGAGGCAATGCTCACAGCCCTGGCGGTACTCATTGTTTCGTGTCCATGCGCACTGGGACTTGCGACACCGCTGGCGATCGCTTCGGGGATCAGAAGCGGACTCGAGAACGGAATCGTTTTCAAGACAGCCGCTGTCTTTGAAGAAGAGGCGGATATCGATATCGTCGCCTTCGACAAGACGGGGACGCTGACGAGCGGACGCATGCACCTGCTGGATGAGGGGTCGAGTCCGCAGGCCCTCCGGTATGCCGCCCTGCTGGAGCAGTACTCCTCGCATCCCGTTGCCGGCCCTATCGCGGCATTAACCTCTGACGAGGCGAGGAGCCGCAGCGTACAGAACATCCGAAGCTGCTCTACCGGCCTGAGCGGCGACATCGGGGGTACCCGGGTCTGGGTGGGACAACCCGAATGGCTGGAGGAAAAGCAGTTCCGGTTCCCTGCCGGTCTCAGCGCGAAAGTCAGGCGAAGCCGGCAGCAGGGACGCCTCCCCGTCGGTGTGGGATGGGATGGGGAGATCCGGAGTATTCTCATCGTCGGGGATCGTCTCCGGGAAGACGCCCGAAAGGTGATTGCCGGGCTAAGAAAAGAGAAGAAAAACGTGGCCCTGATTACCGGCGACAGCGAAAAAGCCGCCCGGGCTATCCGCGAAGAGTTGGAGCCGGATTTCCTGTTTACCGAAGCCCGTCCCGAATCCAAATCCAATATCATCCAGGAGCTGCGTACATTCGGCCGGGTGGCGATGGTCGGGGACGGCAGCAACGACGCCCCCGCTCTTGCTGAAGCTGACCTCGGTATTGCTTTTGGTGATCTCTCCGCCATAGCAGCGGAGTCCGCCCAGATCGTCCTTCCCGGCGAGCGCCTCGCCGTCGTTCCCAGGGTATTCCGGGCGATGCGGCTGACCCGAAACCGCATACGGCAAAACCTGGGATGGGCCTTTCTCTATAATATCATAACAATTCCCCTGGCTATTGCGGGGACCATAAACCCACTGTTTGCGGCGGGGGCCATGGCGGCAAGCAGCCTGCTGGTCGTCGGCAACTCCTCCCGGAGTATGAACATATAAGATCGTTGTTTTTTGTCCATTGTTACCAATTAAACAACAGCCGGGGCAGAGCCATGATGTGCCAAACAAAAAAATTACTTGTTGAAATTACGGATCTGTAAACTTTCCACTTTGACCCCAAGACAGATCCACTCAGGAATTCTTTGATAAAATAGCCGAGCGTGGGATGTTATACAAAAGATGGCGGTCTTTCTATTCCCGATTGTAACGAACGGGAATATTTCCGAGGGGCACTTCCTGTTGAACTCGGCTGGCCGTATCGTTTTTCATTTGCTGAAACGAACTGATATACAACGTGCTGGGGATGTCTCCGTTGGGAAGCTCCCATTCCGCCTGCAGCCGGGACGGCCTATACTCCTCTTGCACATTCCACGAGCTGTTTCCCCCGGTCGCGTGTATCTTGCCGCTGTTCAACCGCATGCTGTCCACTTCGATATCCAACGGCTCCCGGTCCACGCTGTCGGGGAGCGACAACCCCAGTTCAAACTGCCATTGCTGTGCGCTGACATTAATTCTCATCAGTTCAATCGTTATCGGGGATCCGTAATCACGGAAAAGCGTATCCCCTTCGGTGATCTGCCGGACCTCGGCAACCTGTTCCGGCTGCCGTACTTCCTCATCCTCAAAAATCTGCACGTTGATCAGGTTAAACAGGGTCATCAGCTCTACCAAAACAGGAATACCGATGCCAACAATAACCAGTACTTTCACCAGCCGTTTGGTGGAATTACGGGAATTGCTGTCGCTGTTGGAGTGGTTCTCGGTCATAATTCTCTTGTGGGGGGATAAAAACGCTTTGCAAATCCGGTTTGAAATTTGATAATAATCGGGGGTATGAGGATGATACACTGCACCGGGGCCTCTGGCTGCAGGCTCTCATAGCGGAACTTCTTGCCTAACCCTGACATTGACTTTTAATCACGAACAATACCACAACAAGACCGTGACCCCCTGCATTCGAAAACAGATAATGGATTACAGTTAAGGGGTAATGAGCTGTAGTAGTGGATTAGGAATTTTGGATCATGGCTCATCCAGTCAAGAAGGCCGCGGCAGGGCTCCCGGTTCAAAGATACCATCGGATATCATCTCCCAGAGCGGGAACGAATAGGCCAGCAGAACCAGAATAAGCGCCAGCGCAAACCAGAGCTTCATATTGTCGAGTATTTTGGGCGTGTGTTCAGCGCCCGACAGGGGTTCGGGAATATAATCATCAACCGGCCTGTCCGCCTTCTCGCCCCCCATCCAGGACGCAGTAATTACCCACAGAAACAGCGTCAGCGAGATGGTCAGGATCGTACCGCCTATAGCGATCTGCCAGTCCATTTCAGCCATCGTCCCAAAAATTGGCTCAAACTCGAAACCGCTGTATTGCGGCTCGGCCGTTCGGCGAGGCACCCCGGCCAGTCCCGCCCGGTGCATGGCATTGGACATCAGCGTCATCCCCAGGAACCAGGCATAGGGCTGGATCAGGGCCAGGGTTTTAAATTTCAGTTTTCGTCCCGTCAGCTGCGGAATCAGCCAGTAGCTGATAGCCATAAAGGTCAATGCTGTCGCTGTTCCCACGGTAAGGTGAAAGTGCCCGGGTACCCAGATTGTATTATGGATGATCAGGTTAATATTCATACCTGCGTTAATCATACCGCTGAACCCGCCCGCGGCAAACATGATGCCGGCCAATGCACATCCCACAAAAGCGGGACTATCCCACGGGAGCTTTCCAATCCATTTCAGATAGCCTTTGCCCCCCCGCTGCCGGGCGCCGTGCTCCATACTGGCTACCACCGTAAACAGGGTCATCAGGCTCGGCAGCAACAGCAGCATTGTTGTCGCCATGGCATAAAACTTAAATCCCACGGAGATACCCGCATCGGCATACTGGTGATGGTAGCCCACCGGCGTGGAAAGCAGCAGGAAGATAACAAACACAATACGCGTCATGGCATCACTGAACAGGCGTCCCCCTGACAGTTTGGGCAGAATTGCGTACCAAACATAGTACGCCGGCAGCAGCCAAAAATAAACCACGGCGTGTCCAAAGAACCAGAAGAGCGTACGGGGCAGGAGCGGCTCAATCTCCGTAACCCATCCCAGCGACCAGGGGATCAACAGTCCCACCACTTCAAGAGCCAGCCCGATGGTACAGACGTACCACATCAGCATGGTGAAGAGTGCCATAAAGGTAAGGATGGGGATCGGGCCGTCGGGATGATTTTTCCGCCACTTGTTATACGACCAGAACCAGTCGGCCCCGGCCAACCAGGATCCCACCAGCACCAGGGCCAGCCCGATATAAAAAGCGGGGTGCGCCTGCAGGGGCGGATAGAAGGTATACAGCACAGCAGCCCGGATCGAACTGTCCGGTACCAGGCCGCCCAGAATCGTTACGGCTGTCATGGTTAAACCGATAGTCATTATCCAGAACCACGACCAGGTAAAGGTCATATTCTCCGGTTCCCGGTCAAGACTCCGCGTTACGCCCCACACAAATAGTCCGGCAATAAAAAAGGTCGTAAAAATGAGAGCCAGCAAGACACCGTGTCCCGTAAGTACGGAATAATACTCCCCGGAATTAAAAAATCCCCGGAACACATCGGTACGGTGCAGGGCCTGTATGAACCCAAACAGTCCCCCTATCGCGAGCGCGATAAAAGCAACAATAAAATTCGCCCGGGCAACTTTAGCAGCTTTTGGATACTGGTGTAAGAATGTCATTCTACAAGATTACTTTTATCAAACTCGGATTTAGGAACAACGTTGATTTTACCCTCCATGATATGGTGAGCGGGCCCGCAATACTCGTTACATACAATACCGTACTCCCTGACCTCAGGGAAAATCGTGGTAAACTTGGCTACCTGGCCCGGTATCGCCATGGTATTCAAGTTGGTGCCCGCTACATCAAACCCGTGTAATACATCCGGACTGGTAACGTAAAAAGTAATCCGGGTATCGGCCGGTACGGTGATGGGGGAAGATGTACCCGGCAAAAAAGCAAACTGAATGGTTTGTACATAGACCTCATATTCGGTTACCCCCCCATTCGTAACCTCCCGCACCCCGGGTGTTCCGAAAGGGGTTTCACTTAAATTCTGGGGATCTATCGTTTGATAATTTCCAATAACCTTTAAATCCATTGAAACGAATCCATACACCACCGTGGCAATAAAAAAGGCTATCAACACGTAGGAGATCCTAATCCACCACCGTTCAAATTTATGTATATGCATAAATAATTACTCTTAATGGGTTAATTAATCAATAATAGAAGGAGCATTTCCACCAAATTCAATGAAATACATAAAAATCCACATCACCACTATAATGACAAGGTAGATGAGTGCTATTACCAATGTACCGACGGGCTTGTATTCCTCTATCGTAATCTCGCGTACTATTTCGGGGTTACGCTGCTCCCAGCTTTTGTCATATTCTGCCAGATCAGCAGATTGGCTGGATTCATCAGGCATAACAGTAATATTTAGTTGAAAGTTGATTGCATCACCGATTTTCAGACAAATAAGTACTAAAAGAGAACAAGATCAAGCCCTTTTTTCTTATTTAGATTCGATATTTTCTATTGGCCATTCAGATTTTCTCTCGCAATCCGGTTATATTGAGATACATAAGTTATGTATCATCGCATAAGCCCCTCAAATGACAGGTGCAAATCCCGTAACTGAAAATGATAACAATCCGTTATGGAGTGGATCTTAGCGGGCCTGGCCTTCGGTTTTCTGGGTAGTTTTCACTGTATAGGCATGTGCGGGCCGATCGCTCTTGCGCTGCCGGGCCCCTTCACCGAACACATCCCTTTTGCTGTTTCCCGGATAATGTATAATATGGGACGTGTGGTCACCTATACCGCACTGGGGGGCGCGGTCGGATTTTTCAGCCGCATCATATCCATCGGCGGCTACCAGCAGGGCTTGTCCATCGCCATTGGGCTCATCCTGCTGCTTGTTCCCGCCTGGCGGAAACTGCGCGCACTGCTCGACCGGGCAGGATCCCTTCCCCGCAGACTGGCGGCCAACATCACCGGGCGGATAAAGGACCTCTTCGGCCGCGGCAGCTTCGGTTCGCTTTTTCTCATCGGGCTGCTGAACGGACTCCTGCCCTGCGGGTTTGTGTACATGGCCCTGGCTACCGCAGCCACAAGCGGCGGCGTTGAGCCGAGCCTGCTCTTCATGGCGGCCTTCGGTTTGGGGACGATCCCCGCCATGCTGGGCGTCAGTCTGGCCGGCAACCTGGTGCCGGTCACATTCCGGCAAAAGCTGCAAAACTTCTCTCCCTATTTTATTGCTCTGGTGGGGCTCATCCTCATTCTCCGGGGACTCAATCTCGGCATCCCCTTCATCAGCCCGGTGCTGTAAACGGAGCATCCACCAGCTGGTTTTGACCGGATTCACAGACCGCAAAGTTAAATCCTTTCTGAATGCTGTAGCCCCCGAACCTTCCCTGCTTGTCGACGGCAATAAAGCCCACCTGAATATCATCCACCGACTCATTCTTT
>NZ_JBEPWZ010000195.1:0-5616 GCF_041642155.1 Fodinibius sp. | reverse complement strand
TCATCCGGGTAGTGTTGTTTCGCGGCATCTACGATAACCTTCTCGGGATAGTCAACCTGCAGGGCCCACCGGGCGACATCGACTTCATGGGTGGCGTTGTTGCCGGTCTCGGCGGTTCCCCACTTCCAGCCATACCAGTGCCAGTTATAATCCCAGGTGTCATGATGGTATTCTTCCCGGGGCGCCGGGCCCTGAAACAGCTCCCAGTTTAAGTCGGACGGCGGATCCTGTTGCACGGGATTGGGGACCTCTCCCCGGCCGTTGCTGTAAAAAGCCACTGCTTTATAGGGCTCCCCGATGATTCCATTGTGAATTTCATCAATGATTTCTATCGTATGAGCGGCCGAACGCTGCTGGTTTCCCATCTGGACGACTTTATCATATTTCTGCTGTGCCCGTACCAGCAGCTCACTCTCCGCCGGGTTATGGCTGCACGGCTTTTCCACGTACACGTGTTTGCCCGCCTCCATGGCCATCAGCGCGCCGGGAGCATGCCAGTGATCAGGAGTAGCGTTGAAAATAGCATCCACTTCCGGATCCTCGTGCACTTCCCGGATGTCGTCGGTCAGCTCGGGCGTATAAGAGAGCTCATCTTTCAAGTCTTCAGCTACCCGGTCGCGCTGGCTTTTCTTAACATCGCAGATATAGGCCAGCTCGGTGTTGTACGGTTTCGACAGGCTTTCGTAATAGGCCCCGACGCGGCGCCCGCATCCCATAAAAGCCACGCGAATGCGGTCATTTGCTCCGAGAACTCTTCCATAACTTTTGGCCGATAATCCCAGAGCCAGTCCACCGGCTCCCAGTGCTGTCTTTTTAATAAAGTCTTTTCGTGATCCCATAATAGATTATTTTTAAATGTTAGATGAAATGATCTGTTTTACAATTCGCGTACCTTGACACTCCGGTAACTAACTTCATTTCCGTGATCCTGCAACAGGATGGGTCCCTGAGGCCAGCGAGCAAAATTTTCCCATTTCTGGTATTTGCTGTATGCCACCAGTGCCGCAAACATTTGCGAAAAGCGGTCATATTCCACCACTTTCTGGTTATTGAGCCAATGTTCCACCTTTCCATCCTCGGAAACAATACGTGCCTTGTTCCAGCTGCCAACCCCGTTAAACGGCTTGCCTCGGCCCGGAACCGAAAGGTTCTCGGCCGCAATCAGGTCGTACAGCGAACCTACCGTGCGATTACCCTCGACGCCTTTCTTGGCATCCGGGTGGTTTTCATCATCCAGAATCTGAAACTCCGCTCCGATAGCGGACCCCTCGCCCTTATTGAGATCAGGATCCACAAAATACTTGATACCGCTGTTGGCTCCTTCCGTGATCTTGAATTCAAGCTCCAGCTCAAAATCACTGTACTGGTCCCTCGTCACAATATCGCCCGGACCCGTGGCTTCACCGCCGTCGGTCTCCTGTACCGTCAGTATACCGTCACTGATCTCCCATCCGCTTTCGGGAAAATCATCCAGCTTTGCCCCGCGCCAGCCTTCCGAGGTTTCTCCGTCCCAGAGCAATCGCCAACCGTGCTTTTGTTCCCACTCGGTGAGCTCATTTTTCAGATAACTAATTTGTCGAACCTGGGGATCGGGTGCTGTGCGATGCTCATCCAGGTCGGAGGTAAGAATGCGAATGTTTCTCCACTTTATCTGTGCCCCGACCAGGCTCTCATCGTGGATGGAATGCACCTGCAGCCCGATGAATCCCTCCGGGGTCATGTCATCCACCAGCCGGCTGCACTGCACCCCGTTGATCCAGGTATTAATCGTTGGCCCAATAGCTTCCACGCGAACGGTATTCCACTGTCCCACACGGAATGCAGCCCCGCCCTTTTTGTTGTCTGCCAGCGGATAGAGCCATCCCCGGCGTGCTTCGTCATAGATACCTCCGCTCCACGCGCGCTCGGAGGGGTCCAGTTCCACCTGGTAGCCATGCACCCGTCCGTCGCGGTAGTCCGGATCGCTGTGGCTTCGGATCTGCACGCCGCTGTTAATCTGGGTATCCAGGTACACTTCATATTCCAGGATAAAATCACCGTACTCTTCGTTTGTCGTCAGAAAGGAATTGGGCGTATCAGGCACCGCCTCACCCACGATCGCTCCGTCTTCGACAAAATAATCGGCTTCACCCCCCAGCTGGGTCCACCCGTCCAGGCTTTCACCGTTAATGAGTTCCTGCCAGCTATCCTGGGCCTGCAGCGGACCAGCTATAAACAAAAACAATCCTAAAAATTGCAAAACCCTTATTTTTAATAGTCGCATTATAACATTTAATTTATTTTTATAATTCTGTTAATTAATTATCACTATGATACAAATTATGAAAGGTTTTTTCGATATAAATTTTAATTTATACTCAGCCTCTCATATCCGAGCTCCATTTGCCCGATAAAGTCCCTAAAAAAGATCACCGTTTTTTCTGCAGATAGCATTTCACCCGTCCGACTATACCAAGCCCCGTCCGCGAGTAATAGGAGTTAAAGTTGACCGATGCCAATCGTTAACCGCCTTCTTTCTCCCTCAACATGGGGGTCGAACGTTTACAAAGCTGTATCGCCAATCCCCACGGATCCCTCAGCATTACCAGGTGCGAGCCGTCCTCCAATATCTCGTCACTCATCTCTTGGGCACCGGCCTCGGTCAAACGCTTTTTATCGGCTGCAGGATCTTCGGAGACCAGCGCCAGGTGCATAATCAGCGGGTCCCTGTTGCGATAATCGGGGACCTGGTCGGCCGGATTTTGATAAATCTCGATCATCACCCGGCCACTGTCGTCCGTAAGAAACGTCATATAAGGCGGTTCTGTTTCCTGTTTTACAATCTCCAGCCCGAGATGATCCACATACCAGTCGGCCATTGCGAGTGGCTCTTCCACGTTCATTGCAAAGTGTTCTATCTTCATATCTCTCTTAATTTTGAGAAGCCTTTGTAAAACTGTTCTTTCGGCCAATACCTGCATGTTTGCACATTCAAAATCCTCACATCTGCTTAACCCGGATTATTCACGAATTGTTACTTGGTTAAACTTTTGAGGTATTCAATACTTTTGGGGACTCGCTCCACGACTTCCCGGCTTTCATCTTCGATATAGTAATACTCGATATTCGTATCCTGCGCCGCTTTTAAAACCGCGGGAAAATCGATTTGTCCGGTTCCCAGTCGCACGTCGTATTCTTCGGGAGCACTGCCTGAAAAATCCCCCTCAACGCCTTTTTTAAGATCCTTCAGATGCATCAATCGGAACCGGTCGGGGTATTTTTTTAACAGCTCCACAGGATCCGCTCCCGGGTGTGCGGTCCAAAGCAGGTCCATTTCAAAACTGACGTATTCCGGATCGGTATGTTCCATAATATAATCAAAGAGCGTTCCGTCTTCATAGGGCCGGAACTCATAGCCGTGATTGTGATAAGAGAAATAAAGTCCCGCTTCCCTTAACTCTTTTCCCGCCCGGTTAAAATCAGTGACCGTTTTCTTCGCATCTTCAATGGAAAAAGGTGACTCATGGGGAATCCAGGCTATACGCACATGCTTGGCACCGAGGGTGCTGGCTTCCTCGATAACCTGTTCGGTATCGTTGACAAGCGCATCGTATCCCACTCCATAAGAAGTGCATATGAGTCCCCGCTCATCCAGCATTCCGCGCAACTCTTCAGCTGTAGTCCCGAATAAACTGGAAAATTCGATATTGGTTAGTCCCATGCTCTTAATAAGATCCAGTGTCCCCGGCACATCTTCCTCGAACTGATTTCTGAAAGAGTAGGATACGACCCCGGGATCAGGCAGCAGCTGCTGCCCCTCCTGTGCTTGTACGGATTCCACCTCCGGATTAAATAAACTACCGAAAAATAAAAAACAGATACCTACCATAATTCGACTAATCATAAACTCAACCCTGATGTAATTTAAAAATTAAAAAACCCATTGCTGACCTGTAATTACACAAAATAATCTGATATACAAAAAAATTTTACGCTCCTTTTCGGAAAAATAATAAATTTTTGATGCTTAATGGTTAAATTAAATGCACCCGTATATTTAGCTGAACCATGTATCCTCAGTACAGAACCTTGAATCTATGAATATACCCACAGGAAGAAGATACCTGTTCTTCATAATTGTTGGTATATCCATCACTGTTTTATTTATCTATTTATCGGATAATGCACATATAGCAGAGGTAGAAAAACACTTTTTCCCCGGGAATACTACTGCTTTTGATGAAGGAAAAATACTATCCGAAAAATACTGCTCGCGCTGCCATTTATATCCTGAACCCTCTCTGCTTCCGAAACAAACCTGGACTTCTTCTGTACTGCCTGCCATGGGTCCCCTGCTGGGAATTTATAAACATAAATTTGAAACTTATCCGACTGAAACGGACCCCAACCTTCCGCGGGATTATTACCCTTCAGAGCAGCAGATAAGCAGCACAGAATGGCAAAAGATTCTGGATTACTACGAGCAGGCTGCCCCCGGGGAATTTAACGCACGGAAAAAAAAGCAAGAGATTTTGGATGATAATTTTATTTTTAAGGCCCGCACCCCGGAACTCGGGACAAAAAACGCACCTAAGGTAACTTCAGTTCGATTTGACACCTGCAACCAGTTGATCTATGCTGCGGACGCAAACCTGAAGAAATTTCTGACATTCAATAACGACCTGGAGCTCCTACATACTTTTGCTTCACCTACTCCCATATCCGACATTCGTATCGGGAACACGGATAATGATGTATTGGGAAAACAGGAATTACTCCTGACATTCATAGGACGTTTATTGCCGACCGATGCTCCCGCCGGATCCGTGAAAAACATATTATATAATCCCCTCAGTACTGAACTTATATCCGATTCCCTTTTATTGGATGATCTCGCACGTCCGGTAGAAAGTAAATGGGCAGACCTCAATCAAGACGGACTGGATGATCTACTAATCAGTGAATTCGGTCACAGAACAGGAAAACTGTTCTGGGTAGAAAACACCGGCAAAAAGTTAGCTGGTCAAAAAAGTATATTGCTGGATACCCCCGGCTGTATCCAGACTGATATCAGGGATATCAATGGAAATGGCCTGCAGGATATCATAGCGCTTTGCACGCAAACAGACCAGGCAATTTATCTGTTTGAAAACCAGGGGGAAGGAAATTTTCTGAAGACAACGTTGTTGCAATTTCAAATTACGGCAGGATCCAGTTCATTTGAAATACATGATTTTAATAGTGACGGATACCCGGATATACTATACACAAGCGGCGACAATGCCGACTATTCCACCATCTTCAAACCCTATCATGGGGTCTATATCTTTTTAAATGATGGAAAATATAACTTTACAAAGGAATGGTTCTATCCCCTTCACGGGGCTTATGACGCACAAGCTCATGATTTCAACAACGATGGGAGGTTAGATATAGCTGTGATTGCCTTCTATGCAGATTATGAAAATCACCCGGAAGAGGGGTTTGTATTGTTCAAAAATGAAGGAAATCTGAAATTTATCCCTTACCATCACCCTGACGCTTCAGCCGGGCGGTGGATTACCATGGATATAGCCGACTGGAATGATGATGGAAATAAAGATATACTCCTGGGCAACTTTTCCGAAGGATCTTTCA
>NZ_JBEPWZ010000194.1:0-5635 GCF_041642155.1 Fodinibius sp. | reverse complement strand
TGTAAACATCCGCTTTCGCGTATCGATTATGCCGATTGTAGGTACGGAGTTCAACCGGAAATTTGAGTCGATTGTCATCCGTGTGCTCGACGACCGCAAGGTGATCACGGATCTGAATAAACTGGGCCTGCAGCAAAATGCACTTCAGCTGTTTCGCAAAGCGATCAGCAAACCTTCGGGAATTGTGATTATAACCGGTCCGACGGGAAGCGGCAAGTCCACCAGCCTGATTGCCGCCCTTTATCATGTCATGGATCCCACCAAAAACGTATTGACGGTGGAGGACCCCACCGAATACATCATCAAGGGGGCTCGCCAGCTGAAGATCAACAGCCATATGAGTTTTGACCTGACGATGCGCGGAATTCTACGCCACGACCCTGATATCGTGCTGGTCGGTGAAATCAGGGATTTGTCAACGGCCGAGGTGGCTATCAAGCTGGCCAATACCGGGCACCTTACGTTCTCGACGCTGCATACCAATGATGCCCCGAGTGCCATTTCGCGGCTGTATAAAATGGGGGTTGAGCCGTTCCTGATTGCCAATGCGGTAAATTTAGTAATGGCGCAGCGGCTGGTTCGCAAACTCTGTGACCACTGCAAGCAAGAGGTTGACGAGGTGCATCCCGAAATTACCCGGGGAATCGGGTTTACAGATAAAGAAGTGGCTGAAACCACTTTCTACCAGGCGAATGAATCGGGATGTGAGAAGTGTGCAAACGGCTATAAAGGGAGGACCGCCATTATCGAGGCCCTCTATTTCACCAAGGAGATTCGCAATCTCATTTTAGATGCCGGGGCCAATATTGATGAAGATGTCATACGGGAGTATGCTGTGAACAATGGCATGATGACCTTGCGGGGATCCGGCAGGGAGAGGGTCAAGGAAGGAATTACCTCTATAGAGGAAGTCCTGGCCCTGACGGTGGGAGACTAAATGACAACAGGCAGCAACTACAGATATAGCGGGGTACCATTATGGTCGATACATCTGAACACATACTACTGGTAGCCGCGCTATTTATTTTTGCGATGCTGCAGCTGGGCTTGACGAGGTTATTACTGAATAACAATGCTACCATCGTCAGAACGGAACTGGACTATACGGCCGTGGCCCTTGCGCAGAATATTGTTGACCAGTCGCGCACCAAAGCGTTTGATGAAGCGGCCACAGGAGCATATAATCTTCTGACAGTACCGGACGATTTTACAGACCTGGGGCCGGAAATCGGCGAATACTACCCGTACTACGATGATTTCGACGATTACGATAACTATACGCGTACGGATACCACACAGCACGGTGTTTATGAAACAAGATGCCGCGTAGATTACATGCAGGAGAGCGATTTGAGTCAGGTATCCACGGTAAAAACACCCCACAAGCGGCTGTATGTTCAGGTTGTTTCTGAAGTAGAAGATACGCTAACTGTTACATATACAAAATCATATTACTAGTTATTGTGCAGATCCCAATGGGACCTAAACACAGAAGAGGAACGGCTTTTAACATGGAGAAACTAACATTCAAATGAACGCCCGGGAATGAACATATCCATTATATCCAGTTTTATTATCGGTACTATCTTGCTGGTGTCACTGGTCAAGGTGAACCTCAGTCTGGTTGGGAATTCCATGGATGCCATGTACGACCAGGTAGCGAAGATCCATGTCAACAGCATCGCCACCATGGTAAGTCATGATTTCCGAAAAATAGGATATGGGTTAAGCGGCGGAAGTTTACAGGAGGCCACGTCTTCAAAAATAACCTTCCAGGGAGACCTGGACGATGACGGGGTCGTCGATATGGTCAGCTGGGAGTGGGATAAGACCCAGGATATAACGGAAACTTCGAATCCCAATGACTATGTGTTGCTTAGAACGGTCAACGGGAAGAGCACCCCGATTAAAATGGGGGTCGTTAAGTTTGAGCTGTCCTATTACGATAAGCTGAATCAGCCAACTAATGCAATCGACGAGATACGATGGATTCAGGTAAGACTGTTGAGTGAAAGTGCGGATCCGGTAGGTGACAAGTATATGAACGCAAGCTGGGAAAAGAAATTTGTGCCGTTGAATATTGAAGATTAAAAATAGCAGAAGAATATAGCATTATGGGACGTCCGCTAATTTACATATGTGCCATTACCCTGGTTGTCCTGGGCATCCTGCAGATCAACCTGAACAACCGTCATATTGCGCTGGCAAAGCGCACGGCATCGTATGCCAATGATGCTGAAATGAGAAATATAGCTCATTCGGGTATTGAGGCGACACTTTACAAATTGCGTGATAATGCCAGCTGGAGAAATGACCATAATCCTTATGTAGTGGATCTCGAACACGGTTCCGCTTCCGTGATCATTGAGGATTATACCACAAATTCAAGTTTGGGGGTGGATCAGTTAAAACTGACGTCAAAAGTTACTTTTGCGGCAGACACATCCCTGGTCAATTACAAAGTCAAGATTATATACCCGCAGATACCGGAGCCCCCGGCGGCACTGGCGTTGACGGATCCTGATTTTACCCCCAATTTTTATGGAAGTTTTGATATCAACGGCAACGATGAAAGTGGGGTGGATACGGTCGGATTGCCTGGTGTCTCCGTTATTGATCAGCAGAGCAAGGATAAAATCCTTGACAGCACTACCGAGGGACAGCTTGATCAAATCGTGGGGAATACGGGTACTCCAAGTGTTGAAGTTGATCCGGCTATGGATTTTTCAAGCATGTCTGATTTCATAGACCAGCTTGAATCCAATGCTACTTATTTAACCGGCCAATACACGTCGGACCTTGGAAGTGAGAACAATCCGGGCGTGTTTATGGTAGAGGATTATGCCAAAATAACCGGTGACGTCAATGGGTACGGCATTTTAGTGATAAAGAAGTCGGGAGACCTGGATTTAACAGATCTTGATCTTGCAGGGACATTTAATTTTTACGGCCTGGTCTTGTTGGAGAATGCGTGGGCATTTGACGGTAAAGGCACGGTCGGGATTCATGGGTCGGTCATGATGGGTTCCCCGGAAGGTTCAACGACCACAAGTATCGATTTGGGGGGTAACCTGAACTTGCTGTACAACAGCACGGCCTTGAATTATGCCAAAGAGGCCGCTGAACAAACCATACCGGCCACCTTCGAAGTTCTGGATGTCTATGAATAGGTTCATATACACTGATAGAGGGCTTTGGAAAAGCAGGGGTTCTGTTCACTACCAAAGCCAGAGCCTTTTCAAAACCGCACTGTCTATGTGGACTATAGGTGAGGATTTTGAAATCGCGAGAATGCAGAGATTGGGAAAACAACGGTTTTGCAAAGGTCTCTGATAATAAGAGAAAATATTATAACCCATACTAAGTGACGAGTCACAACTCATGGATATAAAAATTAATAGTCAGTATAGCTTACAGGCCATGTCGGGGATGTTGCAGCCATTACTCTCCCAGCTATCGGATACGGTCAGAGGAATAGCGCTTCATCAGGAAATGGTTGGTCTGATCGATCGCCAGCCTGAAGAATGGCGGAAGAAGCTCACTAATAAGCTGGAATACTACCTGAATCTCATGGAGGAGCTCGAAGCTTCGGATATTGACATGGGCGGCGCGGGATGTGCGGGACAAGTCTGGTTTCGTATTCACGGGGACAAAAAACCCATTACTTCCGAGTACGAATTCACCAAACGGGAATCAGATATGCTGCTGTTAAATTTGCTGATGCCACGGCAACGGGAAAAACTGTTCACTAACCGGAATTTTGATTATTCATATACCATCTCGAAGCCGTCCGGGTTGGATCAGCGTTTCAGGGCCAATATGTATTACGACATGGAACATCTGGCGTTAAACATGCGGCGTATTGATAATGTAATCCGACCTTTTAAAGGACTCGGTCTCCATCCTGATGTGGCCAAAGCAGTAAGTCTAAAATATTTTCAATATGGGATGACGCTGGTAACCGGTATTACAGGTTCCGGTAAATCCAGTACGCTGGATACCATTATTGACGTCAATAATCGGAGCATGGAGGCCCACATTGTCATTATTGCTTCTCCGGTGGAATTGGTACATACGCCCAAGCGATCCATTATTCGCCACCGCGAGGTCGGCAGGGATGTTAACTCCTTCAAGGAGGGTGCCATACAGGCGCTTCGCCAGGATCCGGATATTATCATGATTGGCGAGCTCCGGGATCCCGAAACCATCATGACAGCCCTCGAAATTACCGATTCGGGCCATAAAACGTTTGGTACACTGCATACTTCATCTGCGATGGAAAGTATTGACCGGATAATAGGGGAAGTGCCAACGGAAGAACAGACCCGTATTCGGATGCGCCTGGCGGATGTATTGACCTGCGTAATCAGCCAGAAGCTGATACCAAGCCTGGACGGCAAGCGGGTTTTGGCCAAAGAAGTATTACTGGTCACTCCCTCGGTGAAAGCGGCTATACGAAACAATAATATCGGGGAAATTTACCAGATGCTTATGGAAGGGGGGAAAATGGGTATGCATACTCTCGAGCAAGATCTAAAACGCCTGTATAAGGAGGGCAAAATCTCTAAAGAGACGGCAATGAACTCTTCTAACAATAAAAACCGGATGCATAAGCTGATCAATCCGTCTACAGCTGACAAATTAAATATGATGGTGAGGTAGGTTATGGGTAAGGAATTTGTAGGAGTAACACAGGACGGTGATTTATTAAAAATTGCTCGCATTCAAAAAGAAAAGAATGGATGGAAATTAACCTATTTAAAACGGGTTGAGTTAAAAGTAGAAGCAGATGTTAAGCAAGAGAAAAACCGCTCGAAAGAGGTGGTGGAAGACCACAATGAAGATGTTCTTTTTGGAATCGACGAGAGCTACGACGAAAGCAACTATACCAATGGTGAGGAGAATGAACATGACAGTTTGGATCTCCTGAGAGCTATCGAGGAGGAAGGGGACGGCCGGGACTTGTTTCATTCAAATGTTGGAACGCTAACAGATGAACTGGAAGAGAGTCGCCAAAAAAAGCTCAAAGCAGGTATAACTATCCAGAGTGGCGACACAAACTTCCAGATACTCAAGGATAAAAATTACAACCAGTTAAAAACCAGGGAGCTCCAGGATCATCTTGCAGGACACTTGGAGAAAGTGTATGGTATGGTGCCCAGTACCGACCACTATCACTATAACATTCGGGAAGACGGTTCTCTCCTGTTAGTATCCTATCAAGAGAAGCCCTACCTGTTGAGGTTATTGGATCGCGCCCGGAACCTGTATTCCGGCAAGATAAAGATACAACAGATGCTGCCCGACGAAGTGCTCCTTGCCGGCTTGGTGAAGGAAAACTATAACCTGGAAAGGAATGAAATATCCTGCGTGATACATGTGGGGTTACACCGCAGCAGGCTATTTTTCATGCGGGGCGATCAAATACAACATGCGGTTGCTCCCATCGAGGAAGGGAGAGAGACATCAAGCGTGTTAGAGGTCTTATTCAGTAAGATACTGTTCCAGTTGGATACCGGTGAACTGAGCGGCCTGGATCGGATTCTGATTACAAACATTGATCCGAATGGAGCATCCATACGTTATTTCAGGAAGCAGTTTCCCGACGTGACAGTAGATGAGTTCCAGTTTAAAG
>NZ_JBEPWZ010000193.1:0-5679 GCF_041642155.1 Fodinibius sp. | reverse complement strand
ATGCAGCATATCGAACCGGCCGGTGTGCACTCGGGCGACTCCACGGCGGTTATTCCGACCTATTCGCTCAGCGACGAGGCGCTGGATAAAATCCGAACCTATCACGAGAAAATTGCCAAACATATGGCCATTGTAGGATTCCTGAACGTGCAGTATGCCGTGAAAGGGGATGACGTGTATGTGCTGGAGGCTAATCCGCGATCGACGCGAACCATCCCTTTTCTGGCAAAGGCTACCGGACGTGCGGAAGCCCAAATCGCCGTAAAAGTTATGCTGGGCGCCAAACTAAAGGACTTCAGTGAAGAAGAGCTGACATCCACCCTCGACAAATGGGCCATCAAGGAGCCGGTCTTTCCCTTCGACAAATTTCCCGAGGTAAAAAAGGAACTCGGTCCGGAGATGAAGTCGACCGGCGAGACGATCTATTTTATGGAAGATTTCAACGACGAACATTTCAAGAAGCCGTACGAGTTTAAGAACCTCTATCTCAGCAAGTAGGATCGCTGATTCCATTGCTTAAGCTGATTATATTGATTTATTGTTATCATGTAAGGATTTGGGCTCTTATAGTATCTTACTAATAAATCAGTAAATTTATGAATCAAAATAATAAATACAGCAGCATTACTGGTAATGTCACCGGTCGTACAGTGAAGGTCCACTCATTACAACCAAATTCAGAACTATTTAAAAGCCTGTCAGTTAGAAATTGGGCTACTCATTAATTCCGACGAACACAGCCTGAATTTTAAACGTTTTATTAACAGTAAATTTAATACAGATTAAACTGATTAATTTCGCTTGCTTAGTACATGATCCGCGAAATCTGATTAATCAAGTAACCTCAGCGATCCATGATTAAAGAAGCACGAAACAAGCTCAATAATGTTTTTGGCTACGAAGACTTTCGTCCCCTCCAGGAGGATGTCATTACCCAGGTATTGGAAAAAAAACACGCGCTCGTCATCATGCCGACCGGCGGGGGAAAGTCGCTCTGCTACCAGATCCCCGCACTGCTCTTTGACGGACTAACCATCGTCGTCTCCCCCCTCATATCCCTGATGAAGGACCAGGTTGAGCAGCTCCGCCAGTACGAGATTCCCGCTATCTACCTGAACAGCTCGCTTTCCCCCGAGGAGTACCAGGCCAATGTGGCAAAGCTGAAGCGCGGCGAAGTCAAAATGCTGTACCTGGCCCCCGAAACGCTGCTCATGCCCCAGACACGGGAGCTGCTCAGCAACCGGCAGGTGGACCTGTTTACCATTGACGAAGCGCACTGTATCTCGGAGTGGGGACATGATTTTCGTCCCGAATACCGGCAGCTGAACGAAGTGCGCGACGACTTTCCGGATGCGACCTGCCTGGCCCTGACGGCCACCGCCACCCCGCGCGTACGAAAGGATATCGAGCAGATTCTTGAACTGGACAATTCCGAAACCTTCCTGGCCAGCTTCGACCGGAAAAACCTGTTCTTAAAGGTGGCCGACAAAGACGACCCGGTTGAACAGACGCTCGACTTCCTTTATACCCGGAAAAAACAGTCCGGCATCATCTACTGCTTTTCGCGCCGGCAGGTTGAGGAACTGTATGTGGACCTGAAAAAGGAAGGGCACTCGGTGAAGCCCTACCACGCGGGACTTTCCAAGAAGGTGCGGGCCCGCAATCAGGAGCTTTTTATTCGTGACGACATCTCCATTATTGTGGCGACCATCGCCTTCGGGATGGGCATCGACAAGCCCAACGTGCGGTTTGTGATGCACTACGACATGCCCAAGAATATAGAATCGTATTACCAGCAGATCGGCCGGGCGGGGCGTGATGGCTTGCGTTCCGATTGCCTGCTGCTCTACAGCCGGTCCGACAAGCAAAAAATCCAGTATTTCATCAACCAGAAAGAGGGCCAGGAGAAGGAGGTGGCCGAAAAGCACCTGAAAGACCTGATGAAGTTCCTGGAAACCGATGAGTGTCGCCGCAAGCCCCTGATGAACTATTTTGGCGAGACCTACCCCCACGACGAGTGCGGCATGTGCGATAACTGCCTGTCGGTTGACGCGGAAGTGGAGGACCTGACGGTGCAATCACAGAAATTTCTCTCCTGTGTGGCCCGGACGGAACAGAAATTCGGGGCCTATCACATCGCTGATGTGCTGCGCGGTTCCACGGCCAAGAAAGTGATTGAAAACGGTCATGAGGAGCTTTCGACCTATGATATCGGCAATGAGTGGTCGAAGGAGCAGTGGATCTTGCTGGCACGCATGCTCGTGCGACAGGGGTACCTGAGCCGCGATGAAAATTACGGCGCACTGAAACTAACGGAACAGGCCAGGGCGGTACTGAACGGGCAGGAAAATGTATTCGGGGTACTTGACCGCACCGATACTGTCATCGGGGATGATGCGATCGAACGCACCTCTTCGGATGTAGAAAACGACTATGACCGGGATCTCTTTGAACAACTGCGCGCAAAACGCAAAGAGATGGCCGATCAGCAGGGCATTCCTCCCTATGTTATTTTCCCCGATACGACGCTTATGGAGATGTCCTACTATTTCCCCCGGGACGAGGACGATTTGCTTGCTATCTACGGCGTGGGGTCGGTCAAGCAAAAGAAATACGGGAAGGATTTTCTAAGACTTATTAAAAAATACGCTGAAGAAAATGACGCGGAGCCACGCAAGAAATCACTGAAGAAAAAGAAGAGGAAAAAATCATCGGGTGAAAAATTTCAGCAGGTGGGCGAGGCCTTCAACAATGGACAGTCGATCGATCACCTGGCCGAAGAGCACGGCGTCAAGGAAGTTACCATCATCAAGCACCTGAAAACCTACCTGGAAGAGGGAAATGATCTGAGAACCGAAGGAATCGCCGCCGCCTCTTCACTCTCCGTCCGAAAGCGCGATGAAGTGATGAAAGTGATGGACGAGGTGGGAGCCCGGATGTTGCGCATTGTCTACAACAAACTGGACAAAACCATCGGATACAGCGAGCTGCGCGTGATGCAGCTGTATTACATGGCCCAACATAAGGATTGATGCGAAACTCCCCTGCATTCCCGCAATAACAGGTAGCTGATAAAACAGCGGGCTATTATTATGGCTTGCAAACTTCTGTCATTTATATCACATCTGAGATGATCTTTTCTTATCATTAAGTTGAATAAATTTAACGATGATAAGATTTTATGAGTAACAGAAACATTGTTGTTGCCTTTGGGGGCGTTTCTCCCGAGCATGAAGTATCCGTACTCTCGGCCATGCAGGTTATCTCCTCCCTGGAGGATAGCGACTACACCATCATTCCCCTGTATATTTCAAAATCGGGCCGGTGGCTGACGGGCCCTCCCCTTCTTGACCTTGAAAATTATCAGGACCTGGATGCCCTGGTCGACCGGGCCACGGCTTGTACCTTCGCCCATGATGATCTGGGCAAGCCGGTGCTGCAGGAAACGGAAAAGAAAGGATTATTCCGCTCGCCGGCACAGCATCCCATCCACGCGGTGATTCCGGCTTTTCACGGTTCGGAAGGCGAAAACGGGGCCTTCCAGGGAACGTGCGAAATGTACAACATCGCCTATGCCGGCAGCAGGGTGCTCGCTTCGAGCCTGGGCATGGACAAGGTGAAAGCCAAAGAGCTGTGCCGGGCTCACAGCCTGCCGGTCGTGGATGAATTAGATTTCTATGAAAGGGAATGGGCCAACGACCGGCAGTCGGTATTCCATTATGCCGAAAAGCTCAGCTATCCCGTCATGGTTAAGCCCGTTAGCCTGGGCAGCAGCATCGGGGTGGCGAAGGCGGAAGATGAACAAGCATTGGCAGAAGCGGTGGAAACGGCTTTCCGGTACGACAACAACCTGATGATCGAACAGGCTGTAACCCCGCTCATGGAGATTAACTGTTCGGTACTGGGCACCACCGAGGAGATGCAGACGAGTGTCTGTGAGCGTCCCCTGGGACAGGAAGAGACTCTTTCATTTGAGGACAAATATCAAAATGACGACGGGGGACAAAAAGGCATGGCTTCGGCCGATCGCGTGATCCCGGCTGATATTTCTGACGAATTGACCCGGCATATTCAGTCGCTTTCCCGGAAGATATTTAAAATCTTCCGTGCCAGCGGGGTAGCCCGGCTCGACTTCCTGGTAAATGCCGATACCAAAGACGTCTATTTTAACGAGATCAATACCATTCCCGGCTCGTTTTCTTTTTATCTGTGGGAGGAAAGTGGAATGAATATGCGTGAATTAATGCTAAAACTCATTGAGATCGCCCTGGAGCAACATCAGCTAAAAATGGGGCGTATACGCTCCTATGATACCAACCTGCTCAGTGAAAAGGCCGTTAAAGGTATCAAGGGACTCAAAGGAACAAAACAAACATCTGAATGACCAATGCGTCCTGTTCTTGCCGGACGATCTCTAAATTATCAGAATTATGAATATATTCTCCACTGCCGATCGTGTTATGATTTTCTTGTTTATCGTGGCTGTTGCTACGGCCTGTAAACAGCCGGAAACGATCGTGGTAGATCGCGACCCCGAAACGACGGCTCCAAGCGACACCGTGGAACAGTCTCCGGCTATGGAACAACAGGACGCCGCTTTTCGACAGCTCAATATCGGGGAGTACCAGTCCATCAGCTCGCTGGACCCACTTTTGGCCGACAACATCACCAACATACGGGCCATTCAGCTGGTATATGAGGGACTGGTTCGATTTGATGAAGCAGGAACCATCGCTCCCGCTATTGCTCAAAATTGGTCGGTGGGTACCAATGATCGCAGGTATACCTTTCACCTTCGACCGGATGTATACTACCACGACAGCGACATCTTTGGCAGCGGCACGGGGCGAAAGCTTACCGCCGACGATGTGCCTTTTGTTTTCGAACGGATGGCCAAAAATACGGTACCCCCGCGAGCCGCCCGGCTGTTTATGAATATTGAAGGCTTCGATGAGTATTTCCGGGAACAGCGGCATATCTACAATCCAAAGCTAAGGCAGCTGGATCGTATTTCCGGCATTCAGACTCCCAACGACACGACGGTGGTCTTTGAATTGAATCAGCCGGATCCTGATTTTCTTCAAAAGCTGGCTCTTCCCCTGGCGGTCATCTACCCGAAAGAAGCAGTCGGGGCAGGTATGAATGATTTCACCCCGGTGGGCAGCGGACCTTTTACCTTTGCGCAGCGCTCCAGTGACTCTACCTTCGTCTTTTCGAAGTTCCAAAACTATTATGCTGCTTCCGACATCCAACTCAACCGGGTGGATATGATTATCAGTGATACCCCCTTTAGCTTCTTGAAGGCGATGGAGGCAGGCGATGTCCACTTCCTGCCTGAGCTGGATCCCGTGCTTTCCCGGCAGCTGTTAACGGAAGAGCGCAGCCTGGCCTCTCCGTATGCAGACCGCTATGTTCTTACCCCTGCAGGCAGCACAGCATTTGCCCTCCGGCGTTATCCTTCTTCCAATGTACCGGTGGACCGCGGCGCCGACATCGCGCAACTGGCCGAAAACAATGCCTCCTTACTCTTTGACTATTTGGGTCCCGCCATCACGGATACCTCCTTTGCTACCGATGATTCCAAAATAGCAACGATGAGTAACCTGAATCTGCAGGCGCCGGCCACGGAGCATCCCTATGGAAAGGCGTTCCTCCAGCAGCTGGCTGATTTGCTGGAAG
>NZ_JBEPWZ010000192.1:0-5681 GCF_041642155.1 Fodinibius sp. | reverse complement strand
CGAAGAGGAAAGCGAAGAGCCCGAACCTGTTGAAGCCCAGGAAGATACGGAAGACGAAGAAGAAGAGGACGAAACGTATGATGAAGTTGAGGACGCCCCGGAAGAAGCAGCGGCAACTGCGGAAGGCGATGAGGAAGCGGTAGAAGAAGTTCCCGTCGAGGCAGAAACCGAAGAAGAGGCCCCTCCGGCCGAAGAGGAAAGCGAAGAGCCCGAACCTGTTGAAGCCCAGGAAGATACGGAAGACGAAGAAGAAGAGGACGAAACGTATGATGAAGTTGAGGACGCATCCGAAGAAGCAGCGGCAACTGCGGAAGACGATGAGGAAGAGGTAGAGGACGAGTATGATGAAGAGGAAGAGGAGTCAAAAGAAGAAGGAGTCATCCGTGGCCGTGCCGGCCGGCTGAAGGGCACGAAGGTTGTAGGGAAAGTCAAAATAGACGAAAGCAAGCCCAAACGGCGTAAAAAGCGGAAGCGGAAAAAAGATCGCCGTGATGATGACGATTCCAGCTCTACCAAGAAAAAATCTAAAAAGCAGGATAAGAAGAAGAAAAAGAAAAAATCCCGCCGCCGGGGCAAACGCGTAGATGAGGAGGACGTCGAGCAAAAAATGAAAGAGACGCTGCGCAAGATGCAGTCGTCCGAAACGGTGGGAAGCCGGCGCCAGAAACGACGCCGCCAGCGCAAGGAGGAACGAGAAGAAGAGGAGCTGCTGCAGGCCGAATTAGAAGAGCTGGAAGAGCAGATACTTGAGGTAACCGAATTTATCACGGTCAGTGATTTGGCCGATTTGATGGGCGTGAAGGCCAACGAGGTGATTACAACCTGTATGAATCTGGGCATGATGGTCTCTATCAACCAGCGCCTGGACGCCAGTACGATCGAACTGGTGGCGGAAGAGTTCGGTTATGAAGTGGAATTTGTGGATGCCGAGGAGGCGATTGAAGAGATTCAGCTGGAAGAAGACGACCCGGAAGATCTGGAGCCGCGGGCCCCTATTATTACTGTAATGGGACACGTTGATCACGGTAAAACGTCTCTGCTCGATTATATACGGAAGTCGCACGTAGCGGAAGGCGAGGCCGGTGGAATTACCCAGCACGTGGGGGCCTACGAGGTTCAAACAGACGAAGACCGGCCTATTACTTTCCTGGATACCCCCGGACACGAAGCTTTTACGGCCATGCGTTCGCGCGGGGCCAAGGCCACGGACATAGTTATTTTGGTCGTGGCAGCGGATGATGCCGTGATGCCCCAGACTATTGAGGCTATAAATCACGCCAAGGCAGGCGGGGTCCCGATAATTGTGGCGATCAACAAGATGGATAAACCGGGCGCCGATCCCGATAAAATTAAACAACAGCTGGCCGAGTACGATGTTATTGTTGAGGAGTACGGCGGTACCAACCAGGCCGCTGAAGTTTCGGCCATGACGGGTGAAGGTATTCCCGAACTGTTAGACAAGGTGCTGATCGAGGCCGAACTGATGGAACTCAAAGCGAATCCCGATCGTACCGCGGATGGCGTTGTTCTGGAGGCCCGGGTGGATAAAGGAAAAGGCATCGTGGCGAATATACTGGTACAAAATGGTACCCTCGAAGTCGGTGATGCGTTTGTAGCGGGACCCTGCTTTGGGCGTGTACGGGCGATGGAGAATGAGCACGGTAATCGCGTGGAATCGGCCGGCCCTTCGGTACCGGTTCAGCTGACCGGCTTTGATGACATTCCGCAGGCGGGGGACAAACTTGTGGTGCTGGAAGATGAGAAGAAGGCCAAGGATATTGCCAATCAGCGGCAGCAGATTCGCCGAGAGCAGGAGTTACGTAAATCCAAGCACTTGACGCTTGATGATCTTTCACGGCGACTCGCTCTCGGAGAAGTATCGGATCTCAATATTATCATCAAGGCCGATGTGGACGGGTCCATTGAAGCGTTATCGGGATCATTGCAGAAGCTGAGCAATGAGGAGGTTTCTGTAAATATTATCCACACGGCCGCCGGAGCCATTACCGAATCTGACGTACTGTTGGCTTCCGCCTCCGATGCCATTATTATTGGATTCCAGGTGCGTCCGACCGCCAATGCACGGGCGGTGGCAGAAGAGGAAGAGATTGATATACGGCTCTTTAGTGTGATTTACGATGCCGTGGACGAGGTCAAGGATGCCATGGAGGGCATGCTCTCTCCCGAAATAAGTGAAAAACTGTATGGAAATGCTGAAGTGCGCGAGATCTTCAAGGTCTCTAATGTGGGAACCATCGCCGGTTGTTATGTAACCGACGGCAAAATAAACCGTAATAATCCGGTGCGTGTAGTGCGTGAAGGCGTGGTGATATATGATGGTGAAATAGACGCCCTCAAACGTTTCAAGGATGACGTCAAGGAGGTACAGACTGGCTATGAATGCGGTATAAGCATTGTCAATTATAACGATATAAAAGTCGGTGATGTCATTGAGAACTACGAAATTGTCGAAGAGCGTCGTAGTCTTGAGGATGTACAGGATAATAGTTAATCATTCCTTCTAAAACCGGATTTCTCACACGCATATTACTGTATACATTACAGCCTTTTGCAAAGCAATAAGTTGCATCAATATTTAATCTTTTTAAAAAATAACAAGGTGTTTTTCCTGCGAAATTTATCCGTCAGCTGCGTTAAAGATAAAATGGTGTGCTCAATGTACCCAGGTACATTTCCGCGATCATTGTATCTTCGCCTTGCTGACGAAAAAATTTCTTGGTGAGAAAACCGGTTAAACCGTTAAGCATATTTGATGTTATGAGCATTCGGACCGAGCGATTGGGTGCCGTTATCCAGCGGGATCTCGGCAAGATCATTCAGAAGAGCTATCAGGCCAGCGGATCGTTTATTACCGTTACCAAAGTGGAAGTAACGCCCGATCTCCTGATTGCAAAAGTGCATCTCAGCGTCTATGCACCGGGGAAGGATGAAGATGCCATTTTTGAACATCTGCAGGAGCAAAAAGTAACTATCCGCAAAACGCTGGCCGAAAAGATTCGTCACCAGGTACGCCGGATCCCGGAATTGCACTTCATCAATGATCAGACCGCCGAATATGTGGAAAAAATGGAAGGTCTCTTTCAGAAAATTCGCAGGGAACGGGAAGAGCGACACGGGGACGCCGAAGAATAGATCCCACGTGGGTTAAGGCCAGCAGGTCATAAGATGATCAATTGTTTTTTTGATCCGTTTTAAGTTTTGTATAGTTTCCTCATTTTGATGTCAGGTTCTGAAAATAGCTAAAGACGTAGTACTGCAATGGCTGAGCTTATTTTATTGGAAGAGGTGGAACGCGATCCCCAGACGGTGTTGACTGTAGGTACATTCGATGGGGTGCATGCCGGACACCGCGCCATCCTGGACACGGTTGTTGAGGAAGCCCGGGAGCGATCGGCGCGCAGCGCACTGGTAACATTCGACCCCCATCCCCGGAATATTATCAACCCGGGAGAGGGCGGAATCAAACTGCTGACAACGATCCAGGAACGCTCGGAAATTTTAAATGAGCTGGGCATCGACGAGATGGTGGTTATCCCCTTTGACCGGGATTTTTCGCTTTTGAGCTCTGAAGAGTTTGTGCGGGACATTATCCATGAAAAGATTGGCGTCAGTCGGTTTGTGATCGGCTACGATCATCAGTTCGGGCGTAACCGGGAAGGGACCATTGAAACGATTGAGCGACTGGGTAAAGAGCTGGGATTCGAGGCGTATGTTGTTTCACGACGTGAAATCGGAGAGCAGACGGTAAGCAGTACCGCCATCCGTAAAGCGATAAGCGAGGAAGGCGACGTAGAAAAGGCCGCCCGTTTTTTGCAGCGCCCGTACCGGTTGAATGGTACGGTTGTCCACGGTGAAAAACGTGGCAAGGAAATCGGATATCCGACCGCTAACATCAAACCGGAGCATCCGCAGAAGGTCATACCCCGGGACGGCGTATATGCGGTCCGCCTCCGGGTTATGGAGCACTGGTTCAAGGGAATGATGAATATCGGAACCCGGCCTACCTTTCATGATCAGAAACGGACTCTCGAGGTGAATCTCTTCGACTTTGATGAGGATATCTATGGAATTGAGGTACAGGTGCGTTTTTTAAACCGCATTCGGGATGAAGTTACATTCGAAGGTATTAATGAGCTTATCCAACAGCTTCGGAAAGATGAAAAAAGGGCCAGGGAACTACTCTCGGAGCATTAATTATTGCATAGGATTACTGAATAACTTATCTTTGACCGCTATTAAGTTTATAAAAAAATGCAGATTGAAGTAAAGCAAAACAGAACATAATTATCACATGGCGATAACTAAAGAACGCAAAGAAGAAATTATCGAAAAATTTGGCGGATCCGGTGAGAATACGGGATCTTCGGAAGCTCAGATAGCTATTTTTACCGAGCGAATTAACGACTTGACGGAGCATCTTAAAGATAATAAGCAGGATCACGCTTCCAGACGGGGGTTGTTGAAGCTGGTAGGAAAGCGAAGAAAATTGCTAAACTATCTTAAGAAAAAAGATATTGAAAGATATCGTGAGCTTATTGGTGAGTTAGGAATTCGCAAGTAAGCTGGAGAAGGCACGTTTGGTTACAAGACGTGCCTTTTTATTATATCTATAGTTAATTCGTTTTGCATTTCTTGTGGCAGTAATAGAACCCATCCCTTTATATAGATACAGCAAGTCTCATACAGGAAAAGAATGACAGCATTCATGAAAATTTAAATTGAATCAAGATTATAATGAAAGAAGATTTTAGAAGTGTCGAATTTGCACCCGGAAAATCGCTATCTATCGAAACCGGGCGTATAGCCAAGCAAGCAGACGGTGCAGTGGTCGTCCGCATGGGTGACACCATGGTCCTTTGTACTGCAGTCAGTTCGAAAGAGCCCACGGATAAACCCTTTTTTCCGATGACCGTGGATTTGCGCGAGAGTTTTTCCGCAGGCGGCAAGTTCCCGGGTGGATTTATTAAGCGGGAAGGCCGCCCGAATGACAAAGAAGTCCTTTCCAGCCGGTTGATCGACCGAAGTTTGCGTCCCCTTTTCCCGGACGGTTATCGCTTTGATACGCAAATCATCTGTTCGGTGGTGTCGTCCGACGGCGAGCACGATGGCGATGTCCTGGGCGGGGTAGGTGCGTCAGCCGCTCTCCATATTTCGGATGTGCCGTTTGCGGGTCCCATCGCTGAAGTGAGAATTGGCCGTGTGGATGGGGAATTTATCGTCAATCCGACGCTCAGCGAGATGGAAGCCAGCGATATCGATATGATTATTGGCGGTACGGCGGAAAGCGTCATTATGATGGAAGGCGAGATGGAGGAAATCTCAGAAAAAGAGATGCTTGATGCTATTAAAGAGGCCCACAGGTCGATTAAGAAGTTATGCGCTTTCCAGGAGGAACTGCGCGAGGAGTTTGGAAAGCCCAAGCGGGAATTTGAGCCCGAGCCCGTCGATGAAAATCTCAAAGCAAAAGTTCATGAGCTCGCTGAGCAGAGAATCCGTGAAGTGGTAAGTACCGGACTCGGTAAAGAATCATACGGCGAAAAACTGGACGAGGTTAAAAATGATGTTGTCGAAGAGCTGACGGATACGGAAGAATATGCTGATGAAAAAGGCACGATCAAGGAAATCCTGAGTAAAATAGAGAAGCATGAACTCCGGGCATT